>JBFFRO010000323.1:0-2286 GCA_041572995.1 Thiohalomonadaceae bacterium | reverse complement strand
GATTGATCTGCAAAATCCGTGACGCCTTCTCACCGCACGAGTCGTCGTAGCTGCTGAATCGATGCCCGCCATATCCCGCCAGCGATTGCTTCGCCTGCTCTTTCCCGCCAAGCCGCGCAGCTTTGTCGGCCAGCGCTGGGGCAACATCCTGCTGCGCTCGCTGCACCTGGTCGGCATTGCCGGCATCGCTGGCGGTTTTCTGCATGGCCTACCTGAGGTGCTGTGGGAGGGCTTCTGGCAGCTCTGTCTGTTCAGCGGTGTTGGTCTGATGCTGATCTATACCGCCGCCAGCGCGGAGTGGTTGCTTCAGCTGAGGGGGATGACGGTGCTGCTCAAGCTCATTCTGATTGCCCTGGCCACTCACTGGGCCGAGCTGCGTGTCGAGCTGTTTATCACCGTAATTGTTCTCTCAGGGCTGATTGCCCACGCGCCGGGCACGGTGCGTGGCTGGCAGCCTTGGGTGTTGCGTAGTGAGTCGGAGCGAAAGGATGACACGGGGAGTGCAAGGCCATGAATGATGCCCACAGTGCAGCCGAGGTCAGCTGCTATGCCCGTGTGGCGGGCTTCGCCTATCTCGCGACCATCCTGCTCGGCATCGCTAGCGTCAACCTGATCGCCGCGCAACTGGTGGTGCCGGGGGATATCGCCACAACCATCAGCAACATCGACAGCCAGGGCGCGCTGTTTCGCCTCGGCGTTGCCGGCGAGATGCTGATGTACCTTCTGGTTATCCTGCTGGCCTTCTCACTCTATGTGGTCCTGCGCACGGTCAATAAAAACCTGGCGGTGCTGGCCCTGCTCTGGCGGCTGGCCGAGGCGATTATCGGAAGCGCCCTGACCGTGATCAGCGGACTGCTGCCACTACTGCTGCTGGAGTCAGGTGCCGCGCTGGATGCGAACCAGCTTCACGCCCTGATCGAGGCCCTGCTGAATGTGCGCGGCGCGGGACTGGATGTGGTGCTGCTCTTCATCGGTATGGGCGGCACCCTCTTCTGCTACCTGTTCTGGACATCTCAGCTGGTCCCACGACTGCTCGCCGGCTGGGGCATCCTCACCTATCTGACCATGCTCTGCCTGTCGCTGGCCAGCCTGTTGAGTCCCATCGACGAGGCGACCAAGCTGATGTTCTACGCGCCGGGCGGCCTGTTTGAAATGACCTTTGGTGCCTGGCTACTGCTTAAGGGTGTTGATGTAAACAAACTATGAGCCGTTCAGGACAGGCTATAAAAAGGGAGTGCAATCATGGAATACAAGGTGCTGCTTACGGTGTTTGCAGCAGTATTTATTGCCGAGCTGGGAGATAAAACCCAACTGGCGACCATGCTGTTTGCGGCAGACAAGGAGGTCAGCAAATTCACCGTGTTTCTCGGTGCCTCGCTGGCACTCGTTGCTACGTCGGCGATTGGTGTATTGGCAGGTGGTTTTGTTTCCCAATACATCAGTGAACGGTATTTGAGCTACATCGCCGGAATAGGGTTTGTCGCCATCGGTATATGGATGCTCATCAGGGCGTAATTAGGGGCAGGCCACGGAATATCAGGTGTTCAGTACAAGGGAGTGAGTGATGGAAGATAGAAAGCGAATAGCACTGCTTATCGACTGTGATAATGTCAGTCACCGCTCGGTAGAGGGTGTTCTGGAAGAGCTGGCGAAGTATGGCGTGGTGAATGTGCGCCATGCCCACGGAGACTGGAACAGTCCTTCGCTGTCTGGGTGGGTGGAGAAACTTCACCCTCACGCCATCAGACCGATGCAACAGTTCGCCTATACCAAGGGAAAAAATGCCACCGATTCGGCGATGATTATCGACGCCATGGATCTGCTCTACAGCAACTCGGTGGACGCCTTCGCACTCATGACCAGCGATAGCGATTTCACCCCGCTGGTTCTACGCCTGCTGGAAAGTGGCCTTCCGGTTTACGGCTTTGGAGAGAAGAAAACACCGCAGCCATTTGTCGACTCCTGCTCCACGTTTATCTTCACAGAAAACCTTGCCGAGAAGGGTGATGAGGAGAGCAGTGACGAGGAGCCGGTGACCAAGAAAACCCGTAACGAGCTGCGGGGTGATGCTTGGCTGGTTAAGCTGCTCAGAACAGCGATCGATCAAACCTCAGATGATGACGGCTGGTCGAATATGAGTAAGGTGGCCCATTACATATCGAACAATAGCTCATTTTCATCGATTAACTATGGCTACAAACGTATTGGAGATTTGGTGAGGGCCACCGAGCTGTTTGAAATCGAGATGCGTAATAAAGGCACAGTTATGTACATCAGGGACAGCCG
>JBFFRO010000322.1:0-2304 GCA_041572995.1 Thiohalomonadaceae bacterium | reverse complement strand
GGTTCACCAGGCGACCCTCGGCCAGCACGGTGATGCGCTTGCCGTCGGGGAAAATCACGTGGTCCACCTGCGGTTTGATGTTCTCCCAGGTGTACTGGCGGATGGATGCGATGTCGATTTCGTTGTCGAAGTGACCGATGTTGCAGACAATCGCCTCGTTTTTCATTGCCGCCATGTGGTCGTGGCCGATGACATTCACGTTGCCGGTGGCGGTGACGAAGATATCACCGAGGGCCGCGGCCTCATCCATGGTCACCACGCGGTAACCCTCCATCGCCGCCTGCAGCGCACAGATGGGGTCAATCTCGGTCACCCACACGGTGGCGCCCATGCCGCGGAAGGCCTGCGCGCAGCCCTTGCCCACATCGCCGTAGCCCAGCACCACGCCAATCTTGCCCGCCACCATCACGTCGGTGGCGCGCTTGATGCCATCGAGCAGCGACTCACGGCAGCCGTAGAGGTTGTCGAACTTGCTCTTGGTCACCGAGTCGTTGACGTTAATCGCCGGCACCTTCAGCTCGCCCTTCTTCGCCATCTCGTAGAGACGGTGTACGCCGGTGGTGGTCTCCTCGGAGATACCGCGCACATCCGCCAGCAGCTCCGGGTACTTCTCGTGCATCACCTGGGTGAGGTCACCGCCGTCATCCAGAATCATGTTCGGCACCCAGCCATCCGGACCGTGGATGGTCTGCTCGATGCACCACCAGAACTCCTCATCGCTCTCGCCCTTCCAGGCGAAGGTGGGGATGCCGGCAGCGGCCATCGCCGCGGCGGCCTGGTCCTGGGTGGAGAAGATGTTGCACGAGGACCAGCGAATCTCTGCACCGAGGGCGGTGAGGGTTTCCATCAGCACTGCGGTCTGGATGGTCATGTGCAGGCAGCCGGCAATGCGCGCGCCCTTGAGCGGCTGGCTCGCACCGTACTCCTCACGCAGGGCCATCAGACCCGGCATCTCGGTCTCGGCAATCGCTACCTCTTTACGGCCCCAATCGGCCAGGGAGATGTCGGCAACCTTGTAGTCGCTAAAGTCAGACATGTCGTCTCTCCTAGTATCGTTTGGAGCGCCGTTAAAGCATGGGCCGCCCCCTGAGCCTGACGGGTCACCCCGCTGCAGCGCTCCTCAGGGAACGGTGGATTCGAGTATAAAGGGAAGCTTACAGCCCGGCCGCCTCGCGCAGCGCATCGGCCTTGTCGGTACGCTCCCACGGCAGGTCCACATCGTGGCGACCAAAGTGACCGTAGGCGGCGGTCGGCTGGTAGATGGGCTGCAGCAGCTCCATCATCTGCACCATCCCCTTCGGGCGCAGGTCGAAGTGCTCGCGCACCAGCGCCACCAGGCGCGCCTCATCCAGCTGGGCGGTACCGAAGGTCTCGATGCTGATGGAGGTCGGCTCGGCCACGCCAATGGCGTAGCTCACCTGAATCTCGCAGCGCTCGGCCAGGCCCGCGGCCACAATGTTCTTGGCCACGTAGCGACCGGCGTAAGCCGCCGAGCGGTCCACCTTGCTCGGGTCCTTGCCGGAGAAGGCGCCGCCACCGTGGCGGGCCATGCCGCCGTAGGTGTCGACGATAATCTTGCGTCCGGTCAGGCCGCAGTCGCCCACCGGGCCACCGATGACGAAGCGACCGGTCGGGTTAATGAAGTACTTGGTCTCGGCCGTGAGCCACTCGGCCGGCAGCACCGGCTTGATGATTTCATCCATCACCGCCTCGCGCACCGCCGCCTGCTCCATCTCCGGGGCGTGCTGGGTGGAGAGCACCACCGCATCGATACCCACCGGCTTGCCGTCCTCGTAGCGGAAGGTCACCTGGCTCTTGGCGTCCGGACGCAGCCAGCCCAGGGTACCGTTCTTGCGCACCTCGGCCTGACGGCGCACCAGGCGGTGCGCGTAGGTAATCGGCGCCGGCATCAGCACGTCGGTCTCGTTGGAGGCGTAACCGAACATCAGCCCCTGGTCGCCGGCGCCCTGCTCGTGATCATCGGACTCATCCACGCCCATGGCGATGTCCGGCGACTGCTGGCCCAGGGCGTTGAGCACCGCACAGGACTCCCAGTCAAAGCCCATCTCCGAGCTGTTGTAGCCAATCTCCTTGACCGTCTCGCGGGCCACCGACTCGAAATCGATGCGCGCGCTGGTGGTGATCTCACCGGCCAGCAGCACCATGCCGGTCTTCACCAGCGTCTCGCAGGCCACGCGGGCGGACGGGTCCTCGGTCAAAATGGCATCCAGCACCGCATCGGAAATCTGGTCGGCAACCTTGTCCGGGTGCCCTTCGGAGACGGATTCGGAGGTGAACAGGTGG
>JBFFRO010000321.1:0-2307 GCA_041572995.1 Thiohalomonadaceae bacterium | reverse complement strand
GGCCGTCGACTACGTCAACGCCAACAGCTAATTGCTGAGCCGCTGTACCGGGGCCGCCGCCGCCATCGCGTGGCCGCGGCCCTTTGTTTGTTTGATCGCGGTTGTTAAACCGCACGCAGAATATTATTGAGAGGGTCGTCCTTTGGCTAAACGTCGCGTCGTTATCACCGGTCTCGGTATGGTTAGCCCGGTTGGGCTGAACGTAAAGGAATCCTGGGAAAACATCCTGGCGGGTAAGAGCGGCATTGGTCCGATCACCCACTTCGATACCAGTGATTTCGCCGTGACCTTTGGCGGTTCGGTGTGGGGCTTCGAAGCCAGCAACTACATCGCCCCCAAGGAAGCCAAGAAGATGGACCCCTTCATTCATTACGGTATCGCCGCCGCCATGGAGGCCTTCAAGGACTCCGGGCTGGAGGTGACCGAGGAGAACGCCGAGCGTATCGGCGTGGCCATCGGCTCCGGTATCGGCGGTCTGCCGGGTATCGAGAAGGGGCGTGTGGCCTACGACAAGGGCGGCCCGCGCAAGATCTCGCCCTTCTTCGTGCCCAGTAACATCATCAACATGATCTCAGGTCATGTCTCCATGATGTACGGTCTCAAGGGCCCCAACATTGCCCTGGTTACCGCCTGTGCCACCGGCACCCACAGCATCGGCGATGCCTCGCGCATCATCGAGTACGGTGATGCCGACATCATGCTGGCCGGTGGTGCCGAGATGGCGACCTCGCCGACCGGTCTCGGTGGCTTTGCCTCGGCCCGTGCGCTCTCCACCCGCAACGACGACCCGGAGACTGCCAGCCGCCCGTGGGATAAGGACCGCGACGGTTTCGTCCTTAGCGATGGTGCCGGTGTGGTGATGCTGGAGGAGTACGAGCACGCCAAGGCCCGCGGCGCTACCATCTATGCCGAGGTGCTGGGTTACGGTATGAGCGGCGACGCTTACCACATGACCATGCCCGCCCCGGGCGGTGAGGGCGCCAAGCGCTGCATGCAGGCGGCCCTGCGCAATGCCGGTCTCAACCCGGATGCGGTCAACTACATCAACGCCCACGGCACCTCGACCCCGGCTGGCGACGTGGCTGAGACCGACGCGGCCAAGGCCTGCTTCGGCGACCACGCCTACAAGCTGATGATGTCCTCCACCAAGTCGATGACCGGCCACCTGCTGGGTGCCGCCGGCGGTATCGAGGCGGTGTTTACCGCCCTGGCGATCAAGGATCAGGTGGCCCCGCCCACCATCAATATTTTCGAGGCGGACGAGGGCTGCGACCTGGACTACGTCGCCGGTGAGGCCCGCCAGAGCAAGATCGAGGTGGCACTCTCCAACTCCTTCGGCTTCGGCGGCACCAACGGTACGTTGGTGCTGGGCAAGGCCTAAGGCAAAAACGGCGCCTGCGGGCGCCGTTTTTGTATCCCCCGCATCCATGATCCTGGTCGACGGAGATCCTCGGGACACTATCCCCGCCGACGACCGTGGCCTGCAGTATGGTGATGGCCTGTTCGAGACCCTGGCGGTGTTCGACGGCGTACCTCGCCGCTGGCCGCGTCACTATGCCCGTCTCACCCAGGGCGGTGAGCGCCTAGGTATCCCCGTTCCCGATGAAGCGCAGCTGCTGGCGGAGATCGGCGCCTGTGCGGGCGCTGAGGCCGCCTGCGTGGTCAAGCTGATCCTTACCCGTGGCTCCGGTGGCCGTGGCTATCGTGCCCCCGAGGCCTCGGCACCGCGACGAATCCTCTCATCCCACCCCTTGCCGGACTACCCCGAGAGCTACTACCGTGAAGGGGTTGCCGTGCGCCTTTGTGATACCCGCCTGGGCTGCAGCCCGGCCCTGGCCGGGCTTAAGCACCTCAACCGCCTGGAGCAGGTGTTGGCCCGCAACGAGTGGAGAGATGAGTTCCAGGAGGGACTGATGCTGGATGGCGACGGGCGATTGATCGAGGGGGTGATGAGCAATCTGCTGCTGGCCCGTGAGGGGCGCCTGCTGACCCCCCGGCTGGACCGCTGCGGGGTTGCCGGTACCATGCTGGCTGAACTGAAGGCGCAGGCTGCCGCTGAGGGGCTGGAGCTTGAGGAGCGGGAACTGCGCCCCGATGATCTCCAGAGGGCCGACGAACTGATGCTTAGCAACGCCCTGATCGGCCTGTGGCCGGTGCGAAGCCTGGTGATGGGCGGAGAGAATATTCGCTGGTCGCCGGGGCCGCTATACCGCCGTCTCTCGGCGCGGATAGGACAGAATCATGCGTGAGTTTTTGTACAAACTGCTCGGGTCGGTACTGCTGATCGGCTCTCTGCTGTTTGGCTGG
>JBFFRO010000320.1:0-2318 GCA_041572995.1 Thiohalomonadaceae bacterium | reverse complement strand
GAAGGCCCCGCTCCGGCGGGGCCTTTTTTTATGACGGGTTTTCAGCCGTCGAAAAAAAAGCCCGCTCTCTAGCGGGCTTTTTTTATGGCTGCCTGGCGGTTACAGCTCTTCGAGGATCGCCTTGCGCTTGCTCTCGTAGTCCTCGTCGCTAATCAGCCCCTCATCAAACAGCGACTTGAGTTCCTGCAGGCGGCGCTTGATCGTGCTCTCCCTGGGCATCTCGGCGGCCTGCACCGGCTGGGCCACGGGGCGCATCGGGTCGCACTCCAGTTTCACCTTCATGCCCTTGCTCAGGTGGCCGGTACCCACCGGCATGGCGTACTCCTCACACCCCTCGAGGCTGAAGAAGATGCGCCCATAGAGTGGGGTCTGCTCGCTGGGGTAGAGACTGGGGAACACCTGCTTGGTGGTGACCTCTACCGGCGTGGTGCCGACGATTTCGCCCATGACGTAGACGGTGGCCCCGCTGGGCTTGCTCTCCACCATGAAGCTGTCATTGGTGGCGGGCATGAGAGAGGAGCCACTGCAGCCACTAACAAGCAGGCTGGCGACGGCCAGGGAAACGATGTTTTTCTTGTGCATTGCTCCATCCAATCGTGATCAGTGGCCCATTATTCATCCTTACCGCGTGAATGGCAATTCTGCTGGACCTGATACGGGCTTGGTGATAGCTTGAGAGATTGCCCGTGAGGGGCACGAGACCGTTGATAACTACTAGCTAGCGGGGAGTAACTATGCAGTTCGAGGTGAGCGAGGCCGAGGCCAAATTGGCGAGGCACCCCCACGAGGTTTTTCTGATTAACCTGATCACCAACCACATTCTGCTGTTTATCGGCCTGCTCGGTCTGGCCAACAGCAAGCCGATGCTGATGCTGATCATCCCTGCTATCTCGCTGATCATTATTAGCTATATCATGCTTCGTGCCAGGGCGGTGCGGCAGAGTGATTCCTGGTTTGCCATGTGCCACTGGCAGCTGTGCGTACGCCGCAGCAAGATGTTCATTATCATGCTGGCGCTGATGGCGGCGGCCATTGCCATCGTGCTGCTGGTCTCCGGCGGCCATCCCAAGCCGCAGCACCTGGCCATTGGCGGTGCCATGGTCCTGCCGACCATGGTGACCGTGCTGGTGCTGATCGTGATGGAGTCCGATGCCATGCACCAGGCGAAAAACGGCCTCATGCCCAAGTCCCTGCTCGAGCGCTACCCCAACCCGGATGCCAAGGTCGTGCAGCCTGCCGAGTAGCGGGAGCGGATATCTCTAAGGCGGCCGGTGTATCCGGCCGTCTTTCGTTGTAAGGAGTGTTATGGAACGTTATACCTTTCTCAAGGTGCTGTTCGGCACCCTGGTGGCGCTGGCCATCGGTATTGTGGTCATCCCCGGTAATCCGCCCTCGAGCGAGGGACAGATGCCCTGGCAGGTTGAGATCACCGAGGCCGGCAACAGCCGGGTCTTCGGTATTGAGCTGGGTGTGACGCCCATTATCGATGTGCAGAAACATCTGCGTGAGACCTCTGAGGTGACCCTGTTCGTCTCCCCAGAGGGTCACAAGGCCGTCGAGGTGTACTTCAATCGTGCCGACCTGGGCGGTCTCAAGGCCAAGCTGGTGATGACCGTGGAGTTCACCGAGGACGAGCTACAGGCCATTTTTGAGCGCGGCACGCGTATCAGTACCCAGGGCGATGGTAGCCGTAAGGTGACGCTGGCGCATGAGGATTTGGTGCGGGTTCAGCACAGCCCCATTGCCGCCATTACCTACATCACCCGTACCCGACTGGATGAAGAGGTGATCGTCCGGCGCTTCGGCGAGCCCGCTGAACGCATCGCCGAGCCGGATTCCAAGGAGGGGGTGGTGCACTGGCTGTATCCGGCGATGGGCCTGGATATGGCGCGTGACGCCGAGGGTCGGGTGGTGTTGCAGTACGTCAGGCCTGCTGAGTTCGAACGCCTGCGTGCGCCGCTGCGGGCCCTGGAGCAGGGCTAGCCGCGGCGATCTCCCCGATGCCTAGTCGGCATCGGGCCAGTTGCGGTTGTCCTCTTTGGCTTTAGCCGCATCCTTGCCCTTCTTGGGCAGCAGGGGATCATCCTCATCCAGAAGGATACGGTTGCCGTCGCCTTCGAAGTCCTCGTACTGGCCCTTGCGCACTGCCCAGAACAGCACGCCGATCATGATCAGGCCGAGAAAGATCATGCCGGGAATAAGCGTGTAGATGACATCCATGGGAATAACCTCTTACTAATGCGCCCCACACTCTAGCAGCTGGCGTGTGGCCTGTCTCGTCGTGTGGCCCTTAGTCCGTGCGCTGGCCGCGGAACAGG
>JBFFRO010000319.1:0-2327 GCA_041572995.1 Thiohalomonadaceae bacterium | reverse complement strand
GGAGGCGGGACGCGTGATTCTGCTGGAGATCCTCAAGGAGGAGCCCAATCAGCAGGCGGCGTTGATGATGCTGGGCGGCGACTACTTCGCCTGCGCCAAGTATGCCGAGGCGGAGATGGTGTTCGAGCGCTTGCAGCAGAGCCTGCCCGGTTCCGGGCCGGTCTCCATCGCGCTGTTCAACACGCTGATGAAGCAGGGCCGCCCCGAGGCGGCGGCGGCGGAGATCCGCCGCTTTATCGGTGTGGCTGACAAGGTGGCCGAGCGCGAGACCATCGAGCAGTATCTGGCCATCAGCAAGGCGCTGGCCGAGGGCGAGGGTGAGGAGCTGCCGGGAACGGCCTCCAACGATGACTAGGCGGGGCGGGTAGGGCGATGCCACATCTCATCATCGAACTGGCCGAGGGGCTGCTCACCGAGACCCAGCTGGCAACGATGCTGGATGGCGCCCACAGGGCGGCGGCCGACAGCGGCCTCTTCGATGAAAGTCACATCCGCGTGCGCGCCCACCCCACCCCCTATTTTCTCGTCGCCGGTGAGCGCACCCCCTTTATCCACGCCCAGTGCCGCATTCACGCCGGGCGCAGCGAGGCGCAGAAGAGGGCGCTGAGTGAGGCGCTGCTGGAGGCGATCACCACGGCCAGCCTCGGTGCGGCGGCCTGCACCGTGGAGGTGGTGGAGATGGAGCGTGCCGCCTACAGTAAATTCGTGCCGGGCGCCTAGCCTCGGCCCCCCTTTCTGGCGCACCGCCGCGCCACTGTTCATAATGCGCAGCCTCCACCGTGCGCAGACCAGGTAACCGACACATGGCCCCTCTCGACCAGCCCCTCTCCGATGAGGAGATCGACCGCCTCAACCGCTTCCTCATCGAGCGTAATCTCGAGGAGGCGCCGATCGCCGAGGACGGCACCCGCTACACCGGTATCGCCGATATCTCCGAGCTGGACGGTTTTCTCACCGCCATCATCAGTAGCCCACGGGCGCTCGGCCCCGCCGACTGGCTGCCGGTGCTGTGGGGCGATGCCGAGCCGCAGTGGTCCACGCCCACCGAGTCGGAGGAGATCCTCTCGCTGATGCTGCGCCACATGAACACCGGCATCATGACCCTGGAGAAGCAGCCCGAGGCCTTCGTGCCCATCGTCCTCGAGGAGGAGGGGATCGCGCAGGTCGAGGAGTGGTGCCTGGGCTACATGAAGGGGGTGGGCCTGGCCGCCGAGGAGTGGCGCGTGGGCGGTGATGAGGTGATGGAGATCCTTTTCCCGATCATGGTCTTCACCTCCGAGAGCGGCCGTGCCCGTCTCGATGAGCTCGACGCCGAGGAGCTGGAGACGCTCAAGCGCAGTATTCCCGAGGCGGTGCACAAGCTGCACGTGTACTGGCGAAAGAATCGCGGCAAGATGGCCAGCTCACACCAGCCCTTTGTCCACGACCAGCCGATGGTCGGTCGCAACGATCCCTGCCCCTGCGGCAGCGGCAAGAAGTTCAAGAAGTGCTGCCTGCACTGAGCCCTAGAGGTTCAGCAGGCCGAGGAGACTCACCAGCGCCAGACCCACGCCGATCCAGCGTTTGAAGGCGCGGTCATTGCGGATGATTGCCTCGTGCACCCGCAGACCGAGCACATGACCTACCGCTGCCACCGGCAGCAGCATCAGCGCGCTATCCAGCTGCAGGTCGACACTCAGAGCGGTGAAGGCCGCCATCTTGATGCACACCAGCACGAACCAGAGCACGAACAGGGTGTTGCGCAGCTGTGCGCGCGGCACGTTGCGCATGTACACCGCCACCATCAGCGGTGCGCCGGTGAGCGAGGTGCCGGCGACGTAGCCGCCGAGCAGCAGCAGGATGCGATCGAGCAGCGGGTTGTGGCTCTCGATGGCGCGGTCCAGCGCCCAGATCAGCGCGTAAAAAAGGCTAATGCCGTAGATGAAGATCAGCAGCCACTGGGTGGGCAGGTTGACCAGCCCCAGCACCCCGAGCAGGGCGGCGGGGATGATGCTCACGGAGGAGCGCTTGAGGTAGCCCCAGTCCACATCGTTAAGGCGGCTGCGCAGGGTCAGCGCGGTGAAGAAGAGCAGGTGGCTGCCGATAATCGGCAGCCAGAAGAGCGGCTCGGGCAGGATGAAGAGCATCAGCGGCAGCCCCAGGGCCGCGCCGCCGAAGCCGAGGCCGGAGCGCACGAAGCCACTCCAGACGAAGACCAGGGCGGTGAGTAGTAGTTGTGGGGTGCTGAAGTCGAGAAGCATAGGGGGAGTCCGTGCGCGAGGCTCCACTATACACCAGCGCCATCAGGCCGCATGATCGCTCCATGAGTGAGGCCGTGGAAAAACAGG
>JBFFRO010000318.1:0-2327 GCA_041572995.1 Thiohalomonadaceae bacterium | reverse complement strand
TCTCCACGGATCAGTTTATGGACGTACTCGAGGCTGCGCATGATCTTGTGCTGCTCAGGTTGCTGGCCCTCTCCCAGCTTGTTGGCAAACACCCAGCTGGGCTCGGCGGTGCAGAGGATGATGCGGGTCTCATCATCCATGCCCCCTTTCTCCAGTACCTTCAGGAAATACTGTTTCTGCGGCTCGTCCAGGTCCGCATCAAGCTGAATGTCCAGGCCCCAGAGCCAGCAGTTGTGCGGCAGCTTAATGGCGAAGTAGCTGCGCCGCTGCTCGGTCTTCCAGCCGCCGATCCAGCCCTGCTGACAGAACAGGCGCATGAAGCTGGTGAGGCCGTCGTACCAGTCGTGGTTGCCGGGAATGGCGTAGAGGTAGGGGTGCCGGTCCTTGTCCGCATACTGCATGGCCGCGTTGTACGGCCCCTTCATACGATTGAGATACTCCTCGCGCGAGGCAGTGGGGTAAACCTGGTCTCCCCCCATCACCAGCAGGCGACCGCGCGGCAACGGCTCATCCAGCCCCTCCAGACTGAGGGTCTCGGCGGCCAGCTGAGTGGCCACCGTGTAGGTGGGGTTGAAGCCATCACCCAGATCAGCGGTATAGTCCAGCCAGAAGGCGCTGTCGACGTCGGCACCCTTTTCTACGAACTGCTGCTCGTAGAAGCAGGAACTCTTTTCCGAAGGCTGACAATCCTCCTCCCTATCGCGACTCAGCTCCATGGCGGGCATCATCTCGCGCTTGTCGGCGAAGGCGCCCAGCAGGGTAGAGAATAGGGTCTTTACCCCGGTCCCCATCAACTGCTTCGGATTAAACCAGCGCACCATCCCCTGGCGTACGAACCGCTTCTCAGCCTCCATAGCGCTTCGCGGCCGTTCTGGTTCCTTATTGTCCATAACTCTCCTCTCCCTCTTCATCCCTGTTGCTCTGCCATCCACTAGGCCCGGCACGCTTCAGTTCACGTGTCAGCTGCCGATAACTTTGCATAGAGTACCGTAATGGACCCCACCATGAACAAGTTGCAATGCCCGGTCGGTGAGAAAAGCTGCGAAGTTATCGAGCAGTTGCGCACCCTGCGTAGCGATATCGCGAGCCTGAAGCAGGCTCTGCGTACCGACACCCTGACCGGCCTGTTCAACTTCCGCCACTTTAGCGAAAGCCTGGAGGTGGAGCTCGAACGAACCCGTCGCAGCCGCAATCCCACCGCGCTGATCATGCTGGACCTGGATCACTTCAAGCAGGTCAATGACAGGCATGGCCACGAGAGTGGCAACCTGGCGCTGCAGCTAATTGCACGACTGATGCGCGAGACCATTCGACGGCTGGATATTCCCTGCCGCTATGGAGGTGAGGAGTTCGCTATTATTCTCCCCTCGACCCCCATGCCGATGGCGGCAAAGGTGGCCGAGCGGCTGCGCAGTGCCATTGAGGAGAGTCCGGTAGAGGGGACCGACGGCCCCTTCCCGCTCACCGCCAGTCTGGGGGTCGATGTCTACCGACCGGAGATGTCGATCAGCGCCGAGGAGTTTGTCCGCCTCGCCGACGGCTACCTCTACCAGGCCAAGCGCGAGGGGCGAAACCGGGTCTGTCACCCACCCGCCGCCGACACCCAGGTGAGCACCGATGAGCGGGCTCTGCTGTTTTCATAAGGTATTTTTATTGAAAGGCAATTGCATTTAGAGGAATAACCTTCAATGATGGGCTATAGGGCCTACTCCTATTCCAAGGTAGCGAAACATGAGCAAACTGATTCAAAGCGTCGATGAACGTACCCGTCTGGCCGGAGCCAACCGCCTGGAGATCCTCCTCTTCAGCCTCGGTCGCGATCTTCGCACCGGCAAGGAGGAAGTCTTTGGCCTCAACGTCTTCAAGATCCGCGAGGTGATCAACATGCCGGAGATCACCCACGCCCCGGACATGCCCCCAGGCGTCGAAGGGATGGTGAGCCTGCGTGGCAACATGATCCCAGTGATCAACCTCAGCAAATTTTGCGACGTCGAAACCGACGCCCCGCCCAAGATCCTCATCATCACCGAGTACAACCGCAGCACCCACGGCTTCATGGTTGCCGGGGTCGAACAGATCATGCGCATGGAGTGGAATGACATTAAGGTGCCGCCGCAGATGATGGCCCATCGTCATGGCGGGCTGGTCACCGCCGTGAGCGAACTGGAGGATGGGCGTATCGCCATGATTCTCGATGTCGAGAAGGTAATGGCCGAGACCGAGGGCACCGGAGAGGACCCCACACAGTACGAGGGCATTGAGCAGCTTGATCGCCAGGCCACCGTCTTTTTCGCCGACGACTCGGCGGTGGCACGCAAGCAGATCGC
>JBFFRO010000317.1:0-2328 GCA_041572995.1 Thiohalomonadaceae bacterium | reverse complement strand
GGATGAGCATCGGCATCGCCACCAACGAGGCGGACCTGATTACCGACATCATCGAGGGGCTGAAGTCACACCTGGTGGAGGGGACCCTGCTGGCGGCGCTGGTGGTATGGCTTTTTCTCAAGAATCTGCGCTCGACGCTGATCGTCAGCGCGGCGATCCCGGTCTCCCTGCTCGGCGCTGTGGCGGTGATGTACTTTGCCGGCTTCACCTTTAACATCATGACCATGCTGGCGCTGCTGCTGCTGATTGGTGTGGTGGTGGACGACGCCATCGTGGTGCTGGAGAACGTCTACCGTACCCGCGAGGAGAACGCGGAGCTGAACAGCGTCGAGGCCGCCAAACAGGGCACCCGCCAGGTGGTGTTCGCGGTGCTGGCCGCCTCGCTCACCCTGGTGGCGATCTTCGCGCCGGTCATCTTCATGAAGGGGATCATCGGCCAGTTCTTCCAGTCCTTCGCGGTGGTGGTCACCGTCGGGGTGCTGGTCTCGCTGTTCGTCTCGCTCACCCTGACGCCGATGCTCTGCTCGCGCTACCTCTCCATTCCCAAGCGCCACGGCAAACTCTACGGCCTGCTGGATCGTCTCTTCCATGTCATGGACGAGGGCTACCGGGCGCTGCTCGCGCTGGGGCTGCGCCACCGCTGGAAGGTGGTGATGATGACCGTGCTGGTGGTGATGTCCAGCGGCTACTTCTTCGGCAATATCGGCAAGGGCTTCATGCCTGAGGAGGATGAGGGGCGTTTCATGATTACCCTCAAAACCCCGACCGGTTCCAGCATCGATTACACCGAAGATCGCCTGCGCCTGGTCGAGGCGGTGGTGAAGTCCCACCCCGAAATCCGCTCCTTCTTCTCCCTGGTCGGCGGCAGCCTGGCCGATAGCGTCAACACCGGCTCGGTGATCGTGCGGATGGTGCCGCAGAGCGAGCGCGGTATGCGCCAGGCGGAGCTGATGAAGACGGTGCAGCAGGAGCTGAACGCCATTCCCGGGATACGCGTTTTCGCCTCGCAGATCCCCATGGTCGGCGGCAACCGCGGTGAGCCGCTGCAGTTCTCGCTAGTGGGGGCAGACCTCTACAAGGTCGCCGAGCTGGCGGACGAGCTGAAGCGCCGCCTTGCCACCGATGATAAGCTGGGCGAGGTCGACATGACCCTGGTGCTGGACCTGCCGCAGGTGGAGCTGGAACTGGCCCGCTCGCGCCTCGCCTCGCTGGGTATTGCCTCGGTGGATGTGGCGCAGGCGATCAACGTCCTCGGCGGCGGTGTCGATATCGCCAAGTACAACGACGTGCCGGGTGATGGCGAGCGCTACGATGTGCGCCTCAAGGCGGGTGAGGGACAGATCGTCCGCCCAGCCGATCTCAGTCGTCTCTACGTGCGTGCCGCCAGCGGTGAGATGATCCGTGTGGATAACCTGGCACGGCTCAACGAGGGGGTGGGGCCGGCGGTGATCTCGCGCTACGACCTGCAGTACGCCGCCAACTTCTACGCCACCCCCGTCGTCGCCGAGGGTGATGCCTCGAAGATCCTCTTCGGCCACGTGGCGGAGATGAACATGCCGTTGGGTTACCAGGTGCGCCTCAAGGGGCGTGCCGAGGAGTTTGCCAAGACTGCCGGCTACATGGCGATGGCCTTCATCATGGCCATCGTCCTCGTCTACATGGTACTGGCCAGCCAGTTCAACTCCTTCATCCAGCCGCTGATCATCATGGTCGCCCAGCCGCTGGCGATCATCGGCGGCGGCGTCGGACTGTGGGTGATGGACCACTCGCTCAACATCTACTCGATGATTGGCCTGGTGCTGCTGATCGGCCTGGTGGCGAAGAACTCCATCCTGCTGGTGGACCTGACCAACCAGTTGCGCGACCAGGGCAGGGGGATCACCGAGGCCCTGCTGGAGGCCTGCCCCATTCGCATGCGTCCGGTGCTGATGACCTCGCTCACCGTAATCCTCGCCATGCTTCCCGCCGCCAGTGGCGTGGGTGCCGGGGCCGACACCAACGGCCCGCTGGCGGTGGCGGTGATCGGCGGCATGATCAGCTCCACCCTGCTGACCCTGGTGGTGGTGCCGGCGGTCTACTCGCTGGTCGAGCACGGGCTTGTGCGCATGGGCGAACGCATCGCCCGGCTCAGGCAGCGCTGGATGCCTGACGAAGCCTAAATCGGTCAGTGGATAATAAAAAAAGGCCACCCGGATGGGTGGCCTTTTTCGTTTGGTGGAGGCGGCGGGAATCGAACCCGCGTCCGCAAGCCCTCCGCCCTCGGCTCTACATGCTTATCCCGATCATTGTTTTAACCGGCAGCAACCCAACGGGCGGGGCCCACTGACG
>JBFFRO010000316.1:0-2328 GCA_041572995.1 Thiohalomonadaceae bacterium | reverse complement strand
TGGCGGAGAGGGTGGGATTCGAACCCACGGTAGGTCGCCCTACGCTGGTTTTCAAGACCAGAGCTTTCAACCGCTCAGCCACCTCTCCGGAAGCGGCCTAGAATACCGGATAGCCTGGGTTGATACCAGCTTGACCTCGCCCCCATATACAGTATGCTTGGCTGAACTATTGGTTATGATTTTGGTCGGATATATAAGTTGTAATGCCCGTTAGGGCGGCACTGACCACAACCCGAAGGAGAGTAACGATGGACTTCAACCAGAACCCTGCCCTTGAGCGTAGTCAGGAGCAGATCCTGGCGACCAACAAGGTGCTTCGCAACACCTACACCCTGCTGTCGATGACCCTCATCTTCAGCGCCCTGATGGCCGGTCTGTCTACCATGATGCACATCGGCCCGCTGGCCAGTCTTGGCTGCTCCATCGGCGCCATCGCCATGATCTGGCTGGTGCTGCCGCGCACCGCCAACTCCGCCGCCGGCATCGGCGTGGTCTTTGCCATCACCGGCCTGCTGGGCTTCGGTCTTGGGCCGATGCTCAACGCCTACCTTGGCCTGGCCAACGGCGCCACCCTGATCGGCACCGCCGCCGGCGGCACCGGTGTAATCTTCCTGGCCCTCTCCGGCTATGCGCTGACCACCCGCAAGGACTTCAGCTTCATGGGTGGCTTCCTCATCACCGGTCTGATCGTTGCTATCGTCGCCTCGCTGGCCAACCTCTTCTTCCAGATCCCGGCCCTGTCGCTGGGTATCTCCGGTGTGGTAATCATGATCATGAGCGGCTTCATTCTGTATGACACCAGCCGCATGATCCACGACCCGCACGCCAACTACGTGATGATGACCGTGAGCCTGTACCTCAACATCCTCAACATCTTCACCAGCCTGCTGCACATCCTCGGCGCCCTCTCCGGCGACGACTAATTCGCTGCAGCGGTTACATCACTTCAGGCCCCGCTTCATGCGGGGCTTGTCATATTCGGAGGACGAAAAATGGATTGGGTAATGCTTGGTTCAGCGTTCCTGCTGGTAATGCTGCTTGCGCTCAACTGGAAGAACGTCAAACCCATGCTGGAGAACAGCCCCAAGGGCTCGGCCGCTGACTGGAAGGCCGCCATCATTCCCCTGGCCCTGGTGGCCGGGTTTATCGCCCTGCTGGTGAAGATGGTATAGGCGGCCGCTAGCCGCCATGGAGAGGCGTGCACGGCACGCCCCCAGGAGAGAGCTAGCGCCGACCGCTGAGCTGGTACTTGCGCACCGCAGCGTTGTGCTCCTCCAGGGTGTCGGAGAAGACGTGACGCCCCTCGCCAGTGGCAACGAAATAGAGGGCCTTGCCATCAAGCGGGTGCAGGGCCGCGTTAATCGCCTCACGCCCGGGCATGGCGATGGGAGTGGGCGGCAAGCCCTTGCGGGTATAGGTGTTGTAGGGAGTGTCGCGGCGCAGGTCGGCACGACGGATGTTGCCATCATAGGCCTCACCCATGCCGTAGATCACTGTCGGGTCGGTCTGTAGCAGCATCTTCTTTTTCAGGCGACGCACAAACACCCCGGCAATGGCCGCCCGTTCCTCAGGCACCCCGGTCTCCTTCTCGACAATGGAGGCCATGATCAACGCCTCGTAGGGATTGGCGTAGGGCACCTCCCTATCGCGCCCCAGCCAGGCCTCCGACAGATAGACATCCATCGCCGCCTGGGCACGACGCAGAAAGGCGATATCGGTAGTGCCCCGGGGGAAGTGGTAGGTGTCGGGCAGGAAGCGCCCCTCCAGGTGGGTATCAGCCGGCTCCCCAAGGGCCACGGCCAGGCCCATCATGCGCTCATCACGGCTCCCCTCCCCCGTCAGCGTCTGCTCGATGGCCGGATGGGCCTGAATCGCCGCCAGGGTCTCCCACAGGTTCCACCCCTCGACCAGGGTCAGCTCATGCTGGAAGGTGCGGCCACTACTGAACAGCAACAGTGCCCCCATGGGACTGATCCCAGGCTCAAGGCGGTACTCTCCGGCCTGTATGGTGGCAGCCTTGCCCTCAAGGCGGGCCAGCCAGCGGAAGAAGCTGGGCTGGGTAATCAGCCCCTGGGCGGCCAAGCGGTTGCCCACCGAGGCCGCAGAGCTGCCGGGGGGGACAATAAACATACGCGCCTCTGCGAGCGACAGTGGCTCGTTGGCGAATTCGTCGTAGGTCATCCATACCCAGCCAAACAGCAGAGAGCCGATCAGCAGTACCGACCCGAGCAGTTTGTACAAAAACTCACGCATGATTCTGTCCTATCCGCGCCGAGAGACGGCGGTATAGCGGCCCCGGCGACCAGCGAATATTCTCTCCGCCCATCA
>JBFFRO010000315.1:0-2346 GCA_041572995.1 Thiohalomonadaceae bacterium | reverse complement strand
TTGCACCATTAATCTGCAGGAACTGCGTTGCGCCGCTGGTTTTCGATGCCGCCTGCGTTTGAACAGAGACGGGACGCGGCTTAAAGATGGGGTGTTGCAACGGGTTGGCCAGGAACTGGTCGGTTAGCGACTGCCTGTTCTTCTCCAGCTGCTTCACCGTGCCGGTGTGGATCACCTCGCCGCCGCGCACTCCGGCGCCGGGGCCGATGTCGATCACGTGCTCGGCGCTACGAATGGTCTCCTCGTCGTGCTCCACCACCACGATGGTGTTGCCCTTGCCCTCGAGCCTCTTTAGCGTGTTAAGCAGCAGGGTGTTGTCGCGCGGGTGGAGGCCGATGGTCGGCTCGTCGAGTATGTAGCAGACGCCGCGCAGGTTGGAGCCGAGCTGGGCCGCCAGGCGGATGCGCTGCGCCTCGCCGCCGGAGAGGGTGGGGGCGGCGCGATCCAGGGTGAGGTAGCCGAGGCCGACCTCCTTGAGGAACTCCAGCCGTGCAGAGATCTCGCTGACCACGTCCTGGCCGATCGCCTGCTCGCGCTTGTTGAGCTGTAGTGAGTTGAAGATCGGCAGCGCCTCCTCCACCGGGCAGGCGGCGTAGTCGGCGATGTTCCAGTCGTGGAAGTAGACCGAGAGCGCCTCGGCGTTGAGGCGGGCGCCGTGGCAGGTGGGGCAGGTCTCCGGCTCGCCTTCGCCCTCATCACTACTGGCCAGCCACTCGCCCTCTTCGCCGGACTGCTCGGCATCGAAGCCGGGCAGCACGGTGCCGGTGCCGTAGCAGCTCTCGCACCAGCCGTGCTTGGAGTTGTAGGAGAAGAGGCGCGGGTCCGGTTCCTCGAAGCCGGTGCCACACTCGGGGCAGGTGCGCTGGGTGGAGAAGGGGTGCTCCTCGCCCCAGTCTCCGCCGCGTTTGACTCGTGCGATCCGTACCGTGCCCTTGCCATGGTCCAGCGCCTCGTCGAGCAGCTGTTTGATCTCGACCTCGTTCTCCGGTTTGACGATGACCTCGCCCAGCGGCAGGTCGATGTTGTGTTCGCGGTAGCGGTCCAGCACCGGCCAGTCGTCGGTGGGCAGCGGTTCGCCGTCGACGCGCAGCAGCGGGTAGCCCTTGCGGTCGGCCCAGGCGGCCAGCTCCTTGTAGATCCCCTTGCGATTCACAATCAACGGCGCGAGCAGGGCGACCCGCTTGCCCCGGTAGTCGCTCATCAGGTGGGCGAGGATCGCATCGCGCGACTGCGGCTCGATCGGCACCTGGCAGGTGGGGCAGTACTGGATGCCCAGCTTGACGAACAGCAGGCGCAGGAAGTGGTGGATCTCGGTCAGGGTGCCGACGGTACTCTTGCGTCCGCCGCGGCTGGTGCGCTGCTCGATAGCGACGGTGGGCGGGATGCCGAACACTGCGTCGACCTCGGGACGCGAGGCGGGTTGCACGAACTGGCGGGCGTAGGCGTTGAGTGATTCGAGGTAGCGGCGCTGGCCTTCGTTAAAGAGGATGTCGAAGGCGATGGTGGACTTGCCCGAACCGGAGACGCCGGTGATGACGGTGAACTTCTCGCGCGGGATCTCCAGCGAGACATTTTTCAGGTTGTGCTCGCGGGCGTGGACGATCTCGATGGCATTGGATTTCTTCGCCTTTGCCGCCGCCTTCCTGCCGGTACCCTTGGCCAGATCGGCGAGTGCGGCATCGTAGTCGCGCAGTGCCCGGCCGGTGTGGCTGGTTGTGTGTTGGGCGACCGCCTCCGGTGTGCCCTCGCATACCCGTTCGCCGCCACCATCACCCCCTTCCGGGCCGAGGTCGATGAGCCAGTCGGAGGCACGGATTACATCCAGATTGTGCTCGATGATGAGGAGCGAGTGGCCGGCCCGCAGCAGGCGGCGCAGCGCCTTCAGCAACACCGCGATGTCGGCGAAGTGGAGGCCGGTGGTCGGCTCGTCGAGCAGGAACAGCAGTCGGTCGCCGGCCTTTTTCCTGGCGCCGGTCTTGGCCAGGTAGCCGGCCAGCTTGAGGCGCTGAGCCTCGCCGCCGGAGAGGGTAGGCACCGGCTGGCCGAGGCGCAGGTAGGAGAGGCCCACGGCCTGCAGCGGCTCCAGCACGCGGTGGATATCCTTCTCCCCCTTGAAGAACTGCAGCGCCTCGGTGACGGTGAGCTCAAGGATGTCGGCCACCGACTTGCCGTCCACCTTCACCTCGAGGATCTCGTTGCGGTAGCGCTTGCCGTTGCAGTCGGGGCAGCGCAGGTAGACATCCGATAGGAACTGCATCTCCACATGCTCGAAGCCGGAGCCGTTGCAGGTAGGGCAGCGGCCGTTGCCGGAGTTGAAGCTGAAGGTGCCCGGCTTGTAGCCACGCT
>JBFFRO010000314.1:0-2354 GCA_041572995.1 Thiohalomonadaceae bacterium | reverse complement strand
AGCAGCACCCGCCCTGAGTGGGGTGAGGCTACCTTCCAGGCGCTATTGTTCAAGGTGGCTGGGCTGACGCTGGCGGTCCCGCTGGTGGAGCTCTCCGGTATTCAGGAGTGGGACGCCGAACAGGTGACCCCGATGCCCGGTCATGCACCCTGGTACCTGGGGCTGATGCAGTATCGTGACAACAGTGTGCCGGTGGTGGATACCGCGCACCTGGTGCTGCCCCCGGATCGTATGGCGCGCCTGCAGAGCAGCGCCGGGGAGCGTCTGGGGCGGGTGGTCTTTATTGACGACGGCCGCTGGGGCCTGGGCTGTGATGCGGTGGCCGAGGTGATCACCCTGGAGCCGGAGCAGGTGAGTTGGCGCACCAGTCGCGCCAAGCGCCGCTGGCTGGCCGGTACCGTCATCGAACAGATGTGCGCGCTGATCGACCCGCCGGCCTTCGCCGAGATGCTGGCGACCGGCATTGCCGATGAACCTGGTGCAGCGGAGGATAGCAGCGCCGAGTTGCCCACGCCGGGGGCATAACAGTTTCAATTGCCGGTAACGCGACCGGCTAGCGGAGAGATGAACAATGGATCAGCTAGACGAGAATGAGCTCAGCAACGAAGAGTCCAGCGAGTGGGTGACCTTCAGCCTCGACAATGAGAAGTACGGCATCCCGGTAATGCACGTCAAAGAGGTGCTGAAGATGACCGAGATCGCCCCTGTGCCCGGAGCCCCTGATTTTGTTCTCGGCATTATCAACCTGCGCGGTAACGTGGTCACCGTCATCGATACCCGCAAGCGTTTCGGTCTGGTGCCCACCGAGACCAACGAGGCGACCCGTATCGTCATTATCGAGGATGAGAGCGATACCGTCGGCATGCTGGTGGATTCGGTGGCTGAGGTGGCCAATCTGCGCGAGTCGGAGATCGAGCTGGCCCCCAACGTCGGCAATGACGAAAGTTCCAAATACATCCACGGGGTCAGTAACCAGGATGATGAGCTACTGATTCTGGTGGACCTGGATAAACTGCTCTCACTGGAGCAGTACCGCGACGCGGGCTAGGCACGGAGGAATTGGGGCGATGGCGGAGATAGGGAAGGTCACGCCGGGCGAGCCGCTATGGCCATGGCCACAGCGCCCGGGCTCCTCCGAGAAGGAGGAGCAGGAGTCGCCCAAGGAGAAGGAGGGCGGAGAGGATAAGCCCGATAGCAACGACGATAACGACAAGAAGGATGACGGCCACATCGATGTCTACGTATAGCGATATCAGCATCTACCTGGCAACGGCGGCACTGGTGGTGGCGGTGCTGGCCATCATGCTGCCGCTCTCCCAGCTGCGTCGCCAGGCCGCTGAGCAGCAGCGCCTGGCAGAGCAGCTGCAGGCAATCCAGCGCGATCTGCGTGCCTTGGCTCACTCGGCGGTGAGTGTCGGTGAGCGGGTCGGGCGCCTGGAGCAGAGCGGCAGGGGCGTGGAGCAGCGCCTGGATACCCTCGGCCTGCAGCAGGAGAAACTGGTCAAGGGGGAGGAGGACGAGCGCTCGGTGGAGCAGGCGATCAAGATGGCCTCCAAGGGGGCCTCCATCGAGGAGTTGATGGAGATCACCGGCCTCTCGCGTGGTGAGGCGGAACTGGTGGCGATGGTGCATCGCCTGGAGGGAAGTTAACTTCCCTGAGTGTCTTGGGGACCCAGCGCATCGAGCAGGCGCTGTCGGGCACTCTTTTGCGGCTTCTCCTGCTCCGGCGGCAGGTAGCCCTCCGGCAGCCGTCCGGTCACCCAGTAGACGAAGGCCAGCACCTCGGCCACGGCCATGTACAGCTCCTCGGGGATCTGTTCACCCAGATCCAGCTGCGCCAGCATTGCGCTAAGGGCGGCATCCTCCTTCAGCGGTACCTCGTTCTCGCGGGCCATCTCGATGATTCGCTCGGCCAGCTCGCCACGCCCCTTGGCGCTGAGAATAGGGGCACTCTCGCCGTCATAGTGGAGGGCCACGGCGGTCTTCATGCGCTGCTCCTTCATGCCTCCTCCCGCAGCAGTCCGTCTGGCCGCGGCGGCGGCTCGTCATCGCCCAGCCCGCGGTGGGCGGCGATGTGCCCCACCTCCAGGCCACGGGCACGCAGGCGCTTCTCCAGATCGCCCAGGTGACTGGACAGGGCCTCCGCGACCTCGCCATTCTCCGCACGAAGGTCCACCCGCACGCGCTCGCGAGTCAGTCCCATCGCTACCTGTAGTGGCCCACCCTGGCCATCCTCCAGCTCCAGGCGGATGTTCCACTGCTCCTCACCCCGCTCACCATTACGTCCGCCGCGCTCGCGGTGAATGCGCAGCTTGACCGTCTCCAACTGGTTTTGCGCATGGCGCACGGGCATT
>JBFFRO010000313.1:0-2356 GCA_041572995.1 Thiohalomonadaceae bacterium | reverse complement strand
TGACCGCCGCCGACATGGACGCCGCTGTGCGTACCATCGCGGGTAGTGCGCGTTCCATGGGTCTGGATACCGAGGGGGTCGAATAAAATGGCCAAGCTGAGCAAACGCCAGAAGGCGATTAACGAGAAGGTTGAGCACGGCAAGATCTACACCGCCGAAGAGGCCCTGGGCCTGCTCAAGGAGCTGCCGCGCGCCAAGTTCACCGAGTCCGTTGACGTTGCCGTCAACCTCGGCGTCGATCCGCGCAAATCCGATCAGGTGGTGCGCGGTTCTACCGTGATGCCCAACGGTACCGGTAAGAGCGTCCGCGTTGCGGTCTTCACCCAGGGCGACAACGCCGAGGCCGCCAAGGCTGCCGGTGCCGATGTCGTCGGTATGGAAGACCTGGCCGAGGCCATGAAGGGCGGCGACCTGAACTACGATGTGGTTATCGCCAGCCCCGACGCCATGCGCGTTGTCGGCCAGCTGGGTCAGGTGCTGGGTCCGCGTGGCCTGATGCCCAACCCCAAGGTCGGTACCGTCAGCCCCGACGTCGCCGGTGCGGTGACCAATGCCAAGTCCGGTCAGGTGCGCTACCGCACCGACAAGGGCGGTATCATCCACGCTACCGTCGGCAATGTGGACTTCGAGGTCTCCGCACTGAAGGAGAACATCGAGGCCCTGCTGGCTGACCTGAACAAGGCCAAGCCGAGCTCCGCCAAGGGCGTTTACATGAAGAAGATCAGCCTCTCGACCACCATGGGTCCGGGCCTGGCTGTCGATACTTCTTCGCTGAGCTACTAAGCTCGGCAACAAAATTCCATCGCCTGGGCATCTGTCCGGGCGACGGTAGACACCCGCCGCCTTCGGGCGGTGGTCGTCGAAGACCGCAGGTGGGCCGAGGGGTAGTTGACCGAGGCGCTTAATTCGCCGCTAGTCGGACCTGCGCAGACGGTGTCACCCACAAAAGATTTTCTTTTGAGGGCCACCGTTAGGGTGGTGGAGTAATCCGCCATTAACTGAAGCTGCCCACTACATTTCGTATAGGGCAACAACAGAAGAGGTGATTTCGTGGCTCTCAATCTGGAACAGAAAAAGTCCATCGTAGCCGAAGTCGCCGAAGTCGCTGCGAGTGCCTTTTCCGCCGTTGGTGCGGAATATAACGGCCTCAGTGCGGAGCAGATGACCGAGCTGCGTGCCAAGGCACGTGAATCTGGCGTCTACCTCCGTGTGGTGAAGAACACCCTCGCTCGTCGTGCAGTCGAAGGTACTGAGTTCGAGTGCATGACCGAGGGGCTCACCGGCCCGCTGGTTCTGGCGTTTTCCATGGAAGACCCCGGTGCCGCTGCCCGCGTGATCAAGGACTTCACCAAAGAGAACGACAAACTGGTGGTCAAGCTGGTTTCCGTCGGTGGTCAGCTGCTGGGTGCTTCCGAGTTGGAGCGTCTGGCGAGCATGCCGACCAAGGACCAGGCGATCAGCATGCTGATGTCGGTGATGAAGGCCCCGGTCGAGAAGCTCGCCCGCACCCTCAACGAGGTGCCTGGCAAGCTGGTTCGTACCGTCGCCGCCGTCCGCGACGCCAAGCAGGCCGCCTAAGGCTGTTCGAAGCGATTTTGGAAATTATCTGAAAGACATTAGGAGCGATTTACAATGGCTATTAGCAAAGACGATATCCTGAATGCCATCGCCGACATGAGCGTGATGGACGTGGTTGAACTGATCGAGGCGATGGAAGAGAAGTTCGGCGTTTCCGCCGCTGCTGCCGTTGCCGTGGCCGCTGGCCCCGCCGCTGGTGGCGATGCCGGTGCTGCTGCCGAGAAGGATGAGTTCGACGTCGTTATGACCTCCTTCGGTGACAACAAGGTTGGCGTGATCAAGGCTGTTCGCGGCATCACCGGCCTGGGTCTGAAGGAAGCCAAGGAGATGGTCGAGGGTGCCCCCTCCACCATTAAGGAAGGCGCTACCAAGGATGAAGCTGAGGACGTTAAGAAGCAGCTTGAAGAGGCTGGCGCCAGCGTCGAGCTCAAGTAAGCTTCTGTCAGGCTTCTACCTGACGATGCATAAGCAGCAAATGCTGCCTGCCAAGGATGGCATTATATAAAGGAAAACGGCTGGTGGCTGTGAGCCACCGGCCTTTTTCCGCTGGATGCCCCCGGAGTCGTGCATGAGATGCGACTCCTGCGGATATGGATTCCGCCCAGGCTTATAGTTGGAATGACTGAGCTGAGGAACACTGATGGCCTATTCGTTCACTGAGAAAAAACGCATCCGTAAGGATTTCGGCAAACGCCCGAGTATCCTGGACGTACCCTACCTGCTGTCGATACAGCTCGATTCCTATCGCAACTTCCTGCAGGAAGGGCAGAGCGAGGAG
>JBFFRO010000312.1:0-2360 GCA_041572995.1 Thiohalomonadaceae bacterium | reverse complement strand
CATGGCCACCATACGGGCGGACATTTCGCACGCCACGTTCTCGACCACCGCCTGG
The DNA here is from genome assembly GCA_041572995.1 of Thiohalomonadaceae bacterium. Classification (GTDB taxonomy): domain Bacteria; phylum Pseudomonadota; class Gammaproteobacteria; order Thiohalomonadales; family Thiohalomonadaceae; genus JBFFSW01. The sequence goes on along the minus strand of JBFFRO010000312.1, from coordinate 2,305 downwards.
TAGACCTGAGACTCGACATAGCGGGTCATCAGTTCATCCAGCACCTCTTTGGCTTCGGGCTCGTAGATGTAGTCCCAGTGATGCTTCAGCTCGTCGTCCATCTCGTCAACCTTCACCGGAAGCAGACGCTCAATGGTCGGCTTCTGGCTCATGGTGTTAACGAACTCGTTGCTGATCAGGTGCAGCTCGTCGATCTCGCCGTTGGCGAAACCGTCCAGCATGACCTTCACACTACCGATCAGGTCCTCCATCTTCGGCGCATCGCCAAGATGGGAAGCCTCGGAGACCACATTGCCACCCACACGCTTGAAGAAGCCCAGACCCTTGGAGCCGATGGTGGCGATATCCACCTCGTACCCCTTGGCCTTCCACTCCTTGAAGTGTGCCAGAGCGGCCTTGAACTCATTGGAGTTGAGACCACCGCAGAGACCACGGTCGGTAGAGACCATGATCACGCCCACGCGCTTGACCTCACGCTCCACCATAAAGGAGTGGGTGTACTCCGGGTGGGCGTGGGCCAGGTGGGCGATGACGCGACGCACATTGCTCGCATACGGACGCGATGCCGACATGCGATTCTGTGCCTTGCGCATCTTCGATGCGGCAACCATCTCCATGGCACGGGTGATCTTCTGAGTGTTCTGAACACTCTTGATCTGTGTGCGTATTTCTTTACCGCTTGCCATAGCTATACGCTCCCGTTACCAGGTGCCGTTGGCCTTGAACTGCTCCACGGCGTTCTTGATCTGGTTCTCGATCTCTTCGTTGAAGTCGCCGGTCTCGTTGATGTTGTTCATCAGGTCAGCGAACTCGGACTTCACGTAGGCCTGCAGGGCAGACTCGAAGGAGACGATCTTGTCGACTGCAACGTCGTCCAGGTAACCGCTGTTGGCGGCGACCAGGGAAACGGCCATCTGGGCCACGCTGTAAGGCGCGTACTGGTCCTGCTTCATCAGCTCGGTAACGCGACGGCCGCGCTCGATCTGGTTGCGGGTCTGCTCGTCCAGGTCAGAGGCGAACTGGGCGAAGGCAGCCAGCTCACGGTACTGGGCCAGGGCCAGCTTGGTACCACCGGAGACCTTCTTCATGATCTTGGTCTGGGCGGCACCACCGACGCGGGACACGGACAGACCGGCGTTGATGGCGGGACGGATACCGGCGTTGAACAGATCGGACTCTAGGAAGATCTGACCGTCGGTGATGGAGATCACGTTGGTCGGCACGAAGGCGGACACGTCACCAGCCTGGGTCTCGATGATCGGCAGAGCGGTCAGAGAACCGGTCTTGCCCTTCACCGCACCGTTGGTCTCCTTCTCCACGAAATCCTCGTTGACGCGAGCGGCACGCTCGAGCAGACGGGAGTGGAGGTAGAAGACGTCACCGGGGTAGGCTTCACGGCCGGGCGGACGACGCAGCAGCAGGGAAACCTGACGGTAGGCCCAAGCCTGCTTGGTGAGGTCATCGTACACGATCAGGGCATCTTCGCCCTTGTCGCGGAAGTACTCACCCATGGTGCAGCCAGCGTACGGACCGATGTACTGCAGGGCAGCGGAGTCGGAAGCGTTGGCGGCGACGACGATGGTGTTCTCCAGGGCACCGTGCTCTTCGAGCTTGCGCACCACACCGGCAACCGAGGAGGCCTTCTGGCCAACAGCGACGTAGATACACTTAACGCCGGTGTCCTTCTGGTTGATGATGGCGTCGATGGCGACAGCGGTCTTACCAGTCTGGCGGTCACCGATGATCAGCTCACGCTGACCACGACCGACCGGCACCATGGCGTCGATGGACTTGATACCGGTCTGCAGCGGCTGGTCAACCGACTTACGCCACAGCACGCCGGGGGCGATCTTCTCGATGGGGGAGGTGCCGGCGGCCTCAATCGGGCCCTTGCCGTCGATCGGCTCACCCAGGGAGTTGACCACGCGACCCAGCAGGGCGTCGCCGACGGGCACTTCCATGATACGACCGGTGCACTTCACCGAGTCACCCTCGGAGATGTGCTTGTAGTCACCCAGGATAACGGCACCAACGGAGTCGCGCTCCAGGTTCAGGGCCATACCATAGGTGTTGTTCGGGAACTCGAGCATCTCGCCGGACATAACGTCGCCGAGGCCGTGTACGCGGCAGATACCGTCGGTCACGGAGACCACGGTACCTTCGTTGCGCGCCTCGGTGGCCGACTCGAAGCCCTCGATACGCTTTTTAATCAGATCACTGATTTCGGAAGGGTTCAGTTGCATTGCTAATTCCTCTATCGGGTTCGGCTTAGTGCATCAGCTGGTGAGACATGCTCTCCAGCCTG
>JBFFRO010000311.1:0-2363 GCA_041572995.1 Thiohalomonadaceae bacterium | reverse complement strand
TTCGACGCTGTGTCCCTCACCGCGGCACAGCGCAATGACGTCGGTAAGGTAGAACTCGCCCTGGGCGTTGTCGTTGTCCAGCGCGGCCAGCCAGCGCCGCAGCGAGGCAGCACCGGCAGCCAAAATACCGGTGTTGCCCTCGTCGATGGCCAGTTCATCAGCGGAGGCATCCTTCTGCTCGACGATGCGCTCTACCGCACCGTCGGCATCGCGGACGATGCGGCCGTAGCCGGTCGGGTCGGCCAGGCGCACGGAGAGCAAGGCTGCCCCGTCGCCGCTGTGCTCAACCAGAGGGCGCAGGGTGTCGCTTCCGATCAGTGGCACATCGCCGTAGAGCACCAGCACCAGCGCGTCGTCGCCGACCCCCGGCATTGCCTGCTCCACCGCGTGCCCGGTGCCGAGCTGATCGGACTGCTCGACCCAGCTGATCTCCTCGCCGCCGAGCGCCTCGCGTACCTGCTCACCACCGTGGCCGTAGACCACGTGGATACGCGCCGCGCCGAGCTCTCGGGCGGTGTCGATGACATGCGCCAGCATCGGACGGTAGGCGATGGGATGCAGCACCTTGGGCAGGGTCGAGCGCATACGCGTGCCCTTGCCCGCGGCGAGGATGATCACTTCCAGCGGTCTATTCATTTTTCATTCGCGCAAAGAAAAAGGGCAGTGTAGCAACACTGCCCTTTTTCCGTCACCTTGCGGTGTATCTGTCAGCGGTGACCACCGCTGCGCTTGCGCAGACGCTGGATAGCCTGGAGCTGAGCAACCGCCTCCGCCAGTTCGGCCTCGGCCTTGGCGTAGTCGATGTCAGTCTGCTTATCCTTCATCGCCTGTTCGGCGCGCTGCTTGGCTTCGATCGCCTTGGCCTCGTCGAGGTCATGGGCGCGAACCGCGGTGTCGGCCAGGATGGTCACGACATGCGGCTGCACCTCGAGGATGCCACCGGAGACGAAGAAGCTTTCTTCGCCTTCGCTGGTCATCACTCGAACCTCGCCCGGCTTCAGCGGGCTAAGCAGCTGGGTGTGGCGGGGGTAGATACCCACCTCACCCTGGATGGCGGGTGCGTTCACCTGCTCGCAGGTGCCCGAGTAAATCTCACCCTCGGCGCTGACGACGTTCACATGCATTGTCATAGCCATTAGCTTATCCCCGTGTTGGGTTCAATTACAGGGATTTCGCCTTCTCGACGGCTTCCTCGATCGGGCCAACCATGTAGAAGGCCTGCTCGGGGAGGTGGTCGTAATCGCCGTTGACGATACCCTTGAACCCGGAAATGGTGTCCTTCAGGGAGACGTACTTACCGGGGGCACCGGTGAACACCTCAGCCACGAAGAACGGCTGGGACAGGAAGCGCTGCAGCTTACGGGCGCGAGCCACGGTCAGCTTGTCTTCCTCGGACAGCTCGTCCATACCCAGGATAGCGATGATGTCCTTCAGCTCCTTGTAGCGCTGCAGGAAGCCCTGAACCTCACGGGCCACATCGTAGTGCTCGTTGCCGATCACCTGCGGGTCGAGGATACGGGAGGTGGAGTCCAGCGGATCCACGGCCGGGTAGATACCCAGCTCGGCGATCTGACGGGACAGCACCAGGGTCGCGTCCAAGTGAGCGAAGGTGGTGGCCGGAGACGGGTCAGTCAGGTCATCCGCAGGCACGTAAACGGCCTGGAAGGAGGTGATGGAACCGGTCTTGGTGGAGGTGATGCGCTCCTGCAGGACACCCATCTCCTCGGCCAGGGTCGGCTGGTAACCCACCGCAGAAGGCATACGACCCAGCAGCGCGGACACCTCGGTGCCGGCCAGGGTGTAACGGTAGATGTTGTCGATGAACAGCAGAACGTCACGGCCTTCGTCACGGAAGTACTCAGCCATGGTCAGACCGGTCAGGGCAACACGCAGACGGTTGCCGGGCGGCTCGTTCATCTGGCCGTAAACCATGGCCACCTTGGACTCCTCGAGGTTGTCCAGACGGATAACCTTGGCGTCGGACATCTCGTGGTAGAAGTCGTTACCCTCACGAGTACGCTCACCCACACCAGCGAACACGGACAGACCGGAGTGCTGGGTAGCGATGTTGTTGATCAGCTCCAGCATGTTAACGGTCTTGCCCACGCCGGCGCCGCCGAACAGGCCGATCTTACCGCCCTTGGCGATAGGCATAACCAGGTCGATAACCTTGATGCCGGTCTCCAGGATATCCTCGCTGGCAGACTGCTCGTCGTAGGCCGGAGCGGGACGGTGGATGGGCATGGTGGTGGTGGCACCGACGTCACCGGCCTCGTCGACCGGGTTGCCGAGCACGTCCATGATGCGACCCAGGGTGGCCTTACCCACAGGCACCATGATGGGCTTGCCGGTGTCGGACACGG
>JBFFRO010000310.1:0-2364 GCA_041572995.1 Thiohalomonadaceae bacterium | reverse complement strand
CCCACGATGCAACCCGTGCAGTGGTTAGCGGATCCGGCATGCATGAGAGAGCAGTTGTCACTCATGTGCTTTTGACAATGGGGGCATTGCTGATGAGGCGACACGCCCCGCCCATCCTCGTGGTCCATCACCTGCTGCATATTCATATTCTGGTATGGGCTAGACGACATGGACGCCACCGCCCCCTGCAGTGGAGAAAACCCCAGCAACAGAGCCAACAGTATGGGTAGCAGTTTGTCACTCAGCGAATGCATGACAATGGTATAAGTGATTCAGACCCTATTTGCAATGATGGCCTGTTTGTCCGTGAATTCGAGAATAGGTTCAGTAAGCTAGCGCCTTACCTCTCACCTACTTGAAGGGCGAACTGGGCGGTGATGGTGTCCATGGTGTTGAGGTGCTCGATAAACCAGTTGGGCACGGTTTCCTGCGTATAGTGGCGCACGGCGGCAATGTCACCGGCCTCGAGTTTCTCTTTGAACGCCTGCATTTCCTCCAGCACGCGCTCGTGTTCACCCTTGTGCATGGCGGCGGCAAAGAAGCCGATGCGGTCCATTAGCTCGTTTTCACGCTGCAGATGCGCTTGGGTGTGGGCGAACAGTTGTTCGAACAGGCCGGGAAGTTCTTCGTCCGTACACTCCTGTAAGGCATTCATCAACTCGACGGCTTCCTCGTGGTCGGTGTCTTGGAAACCCAGGCCGCGTTTGAGCTCATCGCTCCAGGTGATGGTGGTCATTGTTGCGCTTCTTCTTCGTTAAGGGGCTTGTGGAAACACACTTTACTCTATTCCGGCCATGCGTTGCTGCTGGCGGATATAGACAATGATATGGGCGGTCTCCTCCGGGCTGATGCCGGGAATGGCCGGCATGGCTCCGTAGCGCCAGTGGTGCGGACGGACGCCGCGCTGAATGGCGACATGAAACATGACATCCGCATGGTGATCGGGGCGATAGATTCGGTGCACGAGGGGTGGGCCCCAGCGTCCCCCCCTCTGTGGGTCGCTGCCATGGCATCGGGCGCAGGCTTGGCGATAGAGGGTTTCACCCTGAGCGGCATCGGCGGCGAAGCCATCGGCGGGCAGTGCAGGTTCCCAAGCGTGAGCCTGTAGTGAAAGGCAGCTAAGTAGACAGAGGGCGATGAGTCGCATGTCTCAATAATAGACCTGCGTGGGCAATCTATCGAGTCGAGGTGATATCGCTACTGAGGGTAACTGTTTGAATATCCCCCGCTTGAGCCAGCGGCCCCATCTTGGCCTTGATGTAGTTACCGGTCTGACCCCAGCCCCCCTTCTCCACCAGCACCCGGTGCGTCTTGCCGAGCTGCGACTCGATGAAGGCGCGGCGCTGCTCCTCGCCGAGCTGGCGGAGGATGGCGGCGCGGCGCTTTTTCTCCGCCTTCTCCAGCTGCCCCGGCAGGCAGGCAGCCGGAGTGCCCTCGCGCGGGGAGAAGGGAAAGACATGCAGCGCGGCGAAGCCGATGCTGCGTACCATCGTAAGGGTCTCCTCGAACTCCGCCTCGCCCTCCCCCGGGAAACCGACGATGAGATCCGTGGTGAAGGCGGTATCGGGGCGCACGGCGCGGGCCTGGGCGACGATACGGTGGATCTCCTCAAGGCCATGACCGCGCTGCATCGCCCTGAGGATGGCCGGAGAACCGCTCTGGATGGAGAGGTGCAGGTGGTCGCAGATGCGCTCATCGGCATATACCTCGAAGAACTCGGGGTGCAGGAACTCGGGGCCTAGCGAGGAGAGACGGATGCGCGGCACCGCGGTCTCAGCCAGCAGCCGGCGTAACAGCTCCGGCAGGCGGCTCTCGCCGGCGCGGTTGCTGTCGGAGCAGCCCCAGGCAGCGAGGTTGATGCCGGTGAGCACCACCTCCTTCACCCCCAGCTCCACCGCCTGCTGTACGTGCTCGACGATGGCCTCGGCGGGCAGCGAGCGATGGCGGCCGCGGGCGATGCGGGTGATGCAAAAGCTGCAGTGGTTGTCACAGCCGGCCTGAATGGCCACCGGCAGTCGGGTGCGCGAGGTGTGCAATGGATAGAAGAGGGCGTCGGTCTCCACCCCGAAGTGTTGAAGCAGGGCTTCTTCATCGGCGAACACCAGGCTCTCCCCGGCCTGCCACTGGGCCCCCTGCTCTCCTGCGGCGCGCGGCCCGCAGCCCATAACCGCCACCTGCTTGGCCTGCTTGAGGGCACTGCCGGCGGTCTGCCGTGACTTGCGGTCCGCCTCGGCGGTAACGGTGCAGCTGTTGACCAGCACGGTGTCCGCCTCCGCCTCGCTCTCGGCAGCGATGTGGCCGGCCGACTGCAGCGCGGCGCTAATGCGCGCCGAGTCCAGCCAGTTGACCTTGCACCCCAGGGTT
>JBFFRO010000309.1:0-2378 GCA_041572995.1 Thiohalomonadaceae bacterium | reverse complement strand
GAGCATGAAGGCCTCGCTCTGGGCGAAGAAGTTGGCCAGCAGGATCACATGGTGGTCACCCAGCGGGTTATGGGTATCGACGGAGGCAATGAAGTCGATGGGTACCAGCGAGGTGCCCTGGTGGATTAGCTGGTAGAAGGCGTGCTGGCCGTTGGTGCCGGACTCACCCCAGATAATGGGGCCGGTGTGATAGGGCACCGGATGGCCGTTGCGGTCGATGCGCTTACCGTTGCTCTCCATGTCCGCCTGCTGCAGGTAGGCGGTAAAGCGATGCAGGTACTGGTCGTAGGGCAGGATGGCGTGGGAGTCGGCATGGAAGAAAGAGGCGTACCAGACGCCGAGCAGCGCCATCACCACCGGCATGTTGTGCTCCAGAGGGCTCTCCATGAAGTGGCGGTCCATGGAGTGGGCCCCATCCAGCAGCTCGATAAAACGCTCATAGCCCAGATAGAGGATGATGGGCAGGCCGATGGCCGACCACAGCGAGTAGCGCCCGCCGACCCAGTCCCAGAACTCGAACATGTTGCGGGTATCGATGCCGAAGGCGGCCACCGCCTCGGCGTTGGTGGAAACGGCAACGAAGTGCTGGGCCACCGCCGCCTCGTCGCGCAGGTGCTCGATCAGCCAGCGGCGGGCGGTGTGCGCGTTGGTCAGGGTCTCCTGAGTAGTGAAGCTCTTGGAGGAGACGATGAAGAGGGTGGTCTCGGGGTCGAGGCGCTTGATGGTTTCGGCCACGTGACTGCCATCGACGTTGGAGACGAAGTGCACCTCGATACCCATATCGGCATAGTGCTTGAGCGCCTCTGTGACCATCAGCGGACCGAGGTCGGAACCACCGATGCCGATGTTAACCACGCTGTCGATGCGCTTTCCGGTATGCCCGCGCCAGGCACCGCCATGAACCTTGGCGGCGAAGCGGCGCATCTTCTCCAGCACCGCCTCGACCTGGGGCATCACATCCTCGCCATCGACATACACCGGCTCGCCCGAACGATTGCGCAGGGCAGTGTGCAGCACCGCACGCCGCTCGGTGAAGTTGATCTTCTCCCCGGAGAACATGCGTCGCGCCCAGCCGGCCACATCCTCCTGCTCGGCCAGTTGCAGTAGCAGGCGGAAGGTCTCGTCGGTGATACGGTTCTTGGAGAAATCGAGCAGGATGTTGTCGAAGCGCAGGGAGTACTTGTCGAAGCGACCGGGATCAGCGGCAAACATATCGCGCATGTGCAGGTTATGCACCTGACGAAAATGTTCCTCTAGCGCCTTCCAGGCGTGACTGCTACTGACATCACTCATGGGGCGCATTCTACCAGCGTCCCGCTGGATTCCCAGCATAATCGCCCTACTCCGTCTCGCGCGTCAGGCTGTCGCGCCAGCGCTGGTCCTCGCGCTCGAACAGGCGATTGGCCCCCTCCGGGCCCCAGCTGCCCGAGGGGTAGGTGTGGATGTAGTCGCGCTCCACCGCCCACACCTTGAGGATGGGATCCACCACCTGCCAGGCCCAGTTCACCTCGTCGTAGCGCAGAAATAGCGAGGAGTCCCCCTCCAGCACATCCAGCAGCAGCGCCTCGTAGGCATCCAGGCGCCGCCCCTCAATGTCACAGTCGCCGGCATCCAGGCTGGTAGTGTGGGTGCGCATTTCCAGCCCCGGCACCTTCACCTGCAACTCCGCACGCAGGCACTCCTCGGGCTGAATGCCGAGCAGCAGCCAGTTGGGCTTGAGCCGCTCCAGCTGGGTTTCGCAAAAGAGCTGCTGCGGCGGGTGCTTGAAGCGGATGGCGATCATCGAGCTGTTGCGCGCCATGCGCTTGCCGGTGCGTATATAGAAGGGCACGTTGCGCCAGCGCCAGTTATCGATATAGAGCTTGAGGGCGGCGTAGGTCTCGGTGCTGGAGTGGGCCGGGATCCCCGACTCCTGAACGTAACCCACCGTCTCTTTCCCGGCGCTACGCCCCTGGGTGTACTGGGCACGAAAGGCGTGGGCGTTGACCGCACTCTTGGGGATGGGACGAATGGACTTGAGCACCTTCACCTTCTCATCGCGCAGGGACTCAGCATCCAGTCGCGCTGGAGGCTCCATCGCCACCAGGGTCAGCATCTGCAGCAGGTGGCTCTGCACCATATCGCGCAGGGCACCGGCCCCATCGTAGTAGTCGGCACGCCCCTCGATCCCCTGAGTCTCGGCATGGGTGATCTGCACATGATCGATGTAGTTACGGTTCCACAGCGGCTCCATCATCAGGTTGGCGAAGCGGAACACCAGCACGTTCTGCACCGTACCCTTACCCAGATAGTGATCGATACGGTAGAGCTGCTCCTCGGCAAAATGGCTGTGCAGGCGCCGCTCCAGCAACTGGGCGCTCTCCAGGTCATAACCGAAG
>JBFFRO010000308.1:0-2382 GCA_041572995.1 Thiohalomonadaceae bacterium | reverse complement strand
CGCCTGGCGGTAATGTTTCTCGATCTCGACGGATTCAAGGCAATTAACGACGAACTCGGTCACGCCAGTGGCGACGAGTTGCTGAAACAGGTCGCCAAGCGCCTGGAGAACAGCCTGCGCGAGGCTGACACCGTCGGCCGCTTCGGCGGCGATGAATTCACTGTGGTCATCGGCTATATCGATGAACAGGATGCCTATGGCGCCGCACTCATGGTTGCGGAAAAACTGATCGAAGAGATCAGCAAGCCCTACATCCTCGACAATCACGAGCGCAACATCAGCGCCAGCATCGGTATTGCCCTCTACCCCGAACACGGCGATGAGGTCGACACCCTCATCGACAACGCCGACGCGGCCATGTACCAGGCCAAGCGTCGCGGCAAGAGCCGGGGGGCAATCTACGGCGACTAATCAGCGCCGCGCATAGACGCCAACAGGGTGGCCCATCACAAGGCGGAGGGAATCAACGATGCGCCCGAAAAACATCCTCAAGGAATTTAAAGAATTTGCCGTTAAGGGTAATGTCGTCGACATGGGCGTGGGCATCATTATCGGCGCCGCCTTCACCTCGGTCATCAACTCGCTGGTCAAGGACATCCTCTCCCCGGTCCTCAGCCTTCTGACATCAAATGTAAACACCGCCAACTGGTTCTGGGTTCTCAAAAACGGCAACGGCGGCGGCCCCTATATCACCCTGGAACAGGCCCGCCTTGATGGCGCTATCACCATGAACCTAGGGCAGTTCACCAATGCCCTGAGCAGTTTTCTTATCGCCTCACTGGCCCTGTTTATCGTTATTCGCGCGATCAACCAGCTCCGCCGTCCGCAGGGTGAGAGCGAGGCCTCAGTCAAGACCAAGGTCTGTCCCCACTGCCTCTCCAGCATTCCCCTCGGGGCAAAACGCTGCCCCTACTGCACCTCGCAACTGGAGAGCAGCCCGCCGACACGCGCCGATCACCAGTAACGCCAGCACACCCCTCTGCCGATCCCGGCATCACCGACCACTGCTCAAGGCCTATACTCGATAGACAAATCCAGCCAAGGAGCCCGTCCATGTTGCGCCTTCTCACCCCCCTGCTCGTCCTGCTGCTCAGCGCCTGCGTACCTAGCCAGACGATCAAAGAGGTAGAGACGCCAATCTCGGGGCAGAGCATCGTCTTCGGTTCGCTAGAGGTCATCGAGGATGGCGAGAGGAAGAGCTGGGGCATGAGCTGGAGCGGCGGCGAGGTGTTCCGTCTGCTACTGCTCGCACCCGGTAGCGACACGGCCATGATCTACACGCTGGACAAGTCAGGCGAGTTCAACTGGAGCCTGGCACCCGGCGAGTACACCCTCGCCGGCTACGAACTCGCCCGAGGTACCCATATCCGCAGTGGGCGGCTATGGAGCCGCTTTCAGGTCGCCGAGGGTTCAGCGGGCGTCTACCTGGGCAAACTGACGGTTTCGCTTAACAAGGGCCGCTTCCTCTTCAGTGTTAAGGACGAGTACGCGAGGGCGGCGGCAGCCTTCCGCAAACGCTACCCCTCGATCGACGGGGCGCCGCAAAAGGCGGATCTGCAGATGGATGGAGGCATCGGCCACTACACGGGCCTCAGCCACATCTGCGCCCAGGGCTGGGGGATAGAGTGCAGTAAGTCATTCACCGGTATCGAGCCGCTGCAGCCGTCGATGGAGGCGGGCAAGTTCAACACCCTGGAGAGCCTCACCCCGCACTTCCAGTGGAAACCCTCCAACGATCCGCAGGTGAGCTACGACCTGCTGATCCATGAGGTGGTACGCTACAGCCGCGGCGGCATGGATACCCAGCGCATGCCCGGGCGGGTCGCCTTTTACGCGGAAAACCTCCAGCAGCCCTCACTGCAACTGCAGCAACCACTGACGCCGGGGCGGGAGTACTACTGGTCGGTACGCCTGCGCCGGGGCGACACCGTCTCCACCTGGTCCACCTACAGCCGCTTCGCCTTCTACCTGGTCGCCTGGTCAGCCGGTTACGGGCAGTGGTTCAGCTTCGCCACCCCGCAGAGATAACACTAGCGGCGGGGCTGTGAAACACCGCCTCGCCCTGCTCTACTTCAGACCCTTGCTGACGATCTCAAAAACATCCCTCGAGGGGCCGGCATCGAGGATGCGTTGCAGCTCACCCCTCATCAGACCCTGACGTGCTTCATCAAAACGCTGCCACTTGATCAGCGGATTGACCAGGCGCGCAGCCAGCTGCGGATTGCGCGAATCGAGCGCCAATACCATGTCGGCGAGCAGGCGGTAGCCGCCGCCATCGGCGGCGTGGAAGCGCGCCGGGTTGGCGTTGGCGAAGGCGCCGATGAGCGAGCGCACGCGGTTGGGGTTGCTCAAAAGAAAATCCGGATGCTCGCGCAGCGCCTG
>JBFFRO010000307.1:0-2392 GCA_041572995.1 Thiohalomonadaceae bacterium | reverse complement strand
CGTGCTGCAGATGGCCGGCAAGGCGCTAAAGTATATTCCACTGGACCCGGTGCCCTACGCGCCCGGGAAGAGTGCAGCCGAGGCGGCCGACGCACAGTACCTGCAAAAGCTGTCGGCACTGATGGGCAAACGCCCCGGCCTGCGCCTGCGCCTATGCGGCTTTGCCACCGAGACAGACCGTCAGCTGCTTGCCAAGGGTGAAGGGGGTAAACCTCGGGAGGTCAATAACGAAGAGTTGCGGGCCCTGGCTGCCGAACGTAGCCGGGCGTTGAAAAAACGCATGGTGGATGAGCACGGTCTCGATCCGGCTCGACTCTTTCTCTGTCACCCGGAGCTGGATGAGGACGGGGATGCCGAGGGCCGGGTCGAGATCGGTATCTGAAGCGTTGGCACAAAAAAATCGGGCGGGGATTTCTCCCCGCCCTCATCGCGTTCCTCCAGGTATTCCAGCCACCCCTCATCACCCTGGGCGCCGGTGGCGCAGCGCTGTGTTCGCCGCTGCGCCCCCCGGCCACGCTCATGGGCCCCGCCCTTGCGCAGCAACGGGTGGTTGCCGTAGGGATTTCTTCGCTTGTGCTGTTTCATCACTGGCCTCCTTTGGCCTTTGATACAGAGCACGTGACGCAGGCAATGAGTATTTCCGCGAGGTCACGCTTCTTTGCCATCACCTCATCGAGGACCTTGATAGCGGTGCCACATGGACACAAAAAAACCCGATGACTTTCGTCGACCGGGTTTATACGACGGCGCCCTGCGCCGCTGCCGGATGACGAAAGTTCGCCCTCCGGGAAGATGCCTCGGAGGGTTATCCGCTGATAGTGCTGCCTCTTGTCTGCCCCATCGTCACCCTCCTGCGATTCTCGTTGCTGCGGCCTTAGCCGCGATAAAATAGCGTTAATGGCAGCGAAGTGTAGTCAGCTTTTCTGCAATCCACAACAGGGACTGGGCGTACCAATAGAAAGTTCCCTGCCAGCCCATTCATCGCCGCCGCTGGTGGTATAATCGCGCCACACCCTGTTAACCCCACCCGGACCAAGCTCCCATGGAATCCCGCCTCACCGACCTGGAGATCCGCCACAGCCACAGTGAGGCGGCCATCGACGAGCTGACCCGCACCGTGCTGCAACAGGAGCGGGAGATCGAGCAGCTGCGCGCCGAACTGGAGATGCTCAAGCGGGTGCTGCGCGAGATGGCCGACCCCGGCATCGCCCCGCGCTCGGAAGAAACCCCGCCGCCGCACTACTGAGTCGACCATGCAGAAGATCCGCCGTTTCTACGCCACCGCCCCCAAGGGCATCGCCCCACTGCTCGCCGACGAGCTGCGCGAGCTCGGTGCGGTGCGCGTGCAGCCCGGCGCCGCCGGGGTCAGCTTCGATGGCGACCTGGAGTGTGCCTACCGGGTCTGCCTCTGGTCGCGCCTGGCCAACCGCATCCTGCTGCCGGTCACCAAGTTCCAGGCCCGCGATGCGGATGAGCTTTATCACGAGGTCAACGCCATTCACTGGGAGCGCCACCTGGAGTCCAGCGGCACCCTGGCGGTGGACTGCACCCTGGTCGACTCCCCCATCGGCCACAGCCGCTACGCGGCACTAAAGACCAAGGATGCCATCGTCGACCGCTTCCGCGAGAAGTTCGGCGAGCGTCCCTCGGTCGACCTGGAAACCCCGGACCTGCGCATCAACCTGCATCTGCGTGGCTCGGACGCGCGCATCAATATCGACCTCTCCGGCGGCAGCCTGCACCGTCGCGGCTACCGCCTCGCCGGGGCTGCCGCGCCGTTGAAGGAGAACCTGGCCGCCGCCATCCTCATCGAGGCCGGCTGGCCGGCCATCGCCGAGCGCGGCGGTGCCCTGCTCGACCCCATGTGCGGTTCCGGTACCCTGCTCGTCGAGGGCGCGCTCATGGCCGCCGACATCGCCCCCGGCCTGCTGCGTGAACACTTCGGTCTACTCTACTGGAAGCAGCACGAGCTGGATCTATGGGCCCGCCTCTGGCGCGAGGCCGAGGAGCGGCGCGAGGTGGGGCTGGCCAAGCTGCCGCCCATCTACGGCTTCGACCGCGATGCCGACGCCCTGGATGCCGCCGAGGCCAATATCGAACGTGCCGGGCTGCTGGAGCACATTGAGCTGCGCCAGCAACTGCTGGAAGAGGCGCCGCAGATTGACACCGACCGCGGTGGCCTGCTGGTGAGCAACCCGCCCTACGGCGAGCGCCTGGGCGAGCTGGATGAACTGCGCCCCCTCTACACCCGCCTCGGCAAGCTGCTGCGCTTTGACCTCGGCGGCTGGGATGCGGCCATCTTCACCGCCAACCCGGAGCTGGCCACCCATATCGGCATTCGCAGCGAAAAGCCGGTCGAGTTCTTCAACGGCCCGCTCGCCTGTCGCCTCTT
>JBFFRO010000306.1:0-2392 GCA_041572995.1 Thiohalomonadaceae bacterium | reverse complement strand
CACCATGGAGGTCTTGCCGTGCATGATCGCCCCGGCGTGGACGATCTCACCGCCGAAGGCCTGGCCGATGGACTGGTGGCCGAGACAGACGCCCAGAATCGGCAGCTTGCCGGCGAAGTGAGTGATCGCTTCGACCGAGATCCCCGCCTCACTGGGGGAGCAGGGGCCGGGGGAGATCACCAGATGATCCGGGTTGAGCGCCTCGATCGCCTCGATGGTGATCTGATCATTACGGTGCACCTGCACCTCCGCCCCCAGCTCACCGAAGTACTGCACCAGGTTGTAGGTGAAGGAGTCGTAGTTGTCGATCATCAACAGCATGTCAGCGCAATCCCGTAGGCACCCGCTAGCGGCGGTGGAAAAACGGCTATGATGACCGTCCGGACCGGCCATAGCAAGGGTCACAGCTCGTTACTTTTCGTAACAACTGCTGCTATGCTCCTGCCGTATGAATCGAACTGACCGAAGCGAGGGGCTACTGGACCGGGTCGTTCTGCTGTTCCTCTTCGCCCTCTTCCTGCTGCTCTCGCCCATCATTAACTGGTGGGCCGCCGATGACAGCCCCTGGTACGCCCCCTATCTCATCTGGGCGCTACTGATCGCCCTGGGCTTTGCCGTGCAACGACGGATCCAGCGACACACCCAGTCCGGACGCAAGCATGTCGATTGAGCTGTGGCAGCTGTTTCTGGTCGGCGTCGGCTACCTGCTGCTGCTGTTCCTCATCGCCTACGTCGCCGATACCGGCAAGCTGCCGCGTCACTGGGCACGCCACCCGCTCACCTATGTGCTCTCGCTGGGGGTCTACGCCACCTCATGGAGCTTCTACGGCAGCGTCGGCTTCGCCGCCAATCAGGGCTATAACTTCCTGACCATCTATCTGGGGGTGACCCTGGCCTTCATTCTCGCCCCGGTGCTGCTGCAACCCATCCTGCGCCTGACCCGCGAGCACCAGCTCTCCTCCCTGGCCGACCTCTTCGCCTTCCGCTACCAGAGCCAGCTGGCCGGTGTGCTGGTGACCCTGTTCATGCTCACCGGCACCCTCCCCTACATCGCCCTGCAGGTGCGGGCGGTCACCGAGTCTATTCAGGTACTCACCCAGGAGGCCGCCCCGGCGATGCTGGCCCTGGGCTTCTGCGTCATCGTCAGCCTGTTCGCGGTGCTCTTCGGCGCACGCCACATCTCCACCCGCGAGAAACACGAGGGTCTGGTGCTGGCCATCGCCTTCGAGTCGCTGGTCAAGCTGCTGGCGCTGCTGGCGGTGGGCCTGTTCGCCCTGTTCGGCATCTTCGACGGTCCCGGCGGCATGCAGCAGTGGCTGGATAGCCACCCCGAGGCGCTGGAGGCCCTCTACCGGCCGGTACGCGAAGGTGCCTGGGGCACCCTGCTGCTGCTCGCCTTCAGTGCCGCCTTCCTGCTGCCGCGCCAGTTTCACATGGCCTTCACCGAGAACCTCAACGAGCGCGCACTGGGCAGTGCCAGCTGGGGCTTCCCGCTGTTTCTGCTGCTGCTCAACCTGGCCATCCCCCCCATCCTCTGGGCCGGGGTTCACCTGCAGGTACCTACCTCACCCGACTACTTTGTTCTCGGCATCACCCTTGGCAGTGGCAGCAGCCTGCTGCCGGTGCTCACCTTTGTCGGTGGCCTCTCCGCCGCCAGCGCCATGATCATCGTCACCACCCTGGCACTGGCCTCCATGTGCATGAACCACCTGGTGCTGCCGGCCAGCTTTCCGCCCCGCCCCGGTGAGCGCACCAACATCTACCGCTGGCTGCTGTGGGGCCGCCGCCTGCTGATCGCCCTGATCATCGCCGCCGGCTACGCCTTCTATCTGGTGCTGGAGCACAACCAGGGGCTAGCGCAGCTGGGGCTGATCTCCTTCGTCGCCGTCGCCCAGTTCCTGCCCGGCATCATCGGCCTGCTCTACTGGCGGCGTGCTACCCGCACCGGCTTCATCGCTGGCCTGCTCGGCGGTGGTGGCGTATGGGCGCTGGCCCTGCTGCTGCCGCTGCTGGAGGGCTCCGGATTCATCAGCACCGGTATCGAACACGCCATCGGTTTCTATGCCGGTGAGTCTGGCGACCCCTGGCAGAGCAGCACCCTCTGGTCGCTGTCGATTAATGCCCTGCTGTTTGTCGTCGTCTCGCTGCTGACCCGCGTCAGTGAAAATGAACTCAAGGTCGCCGACGCCTGCTGTCGCGAAAGCCTCAGCCCACCCAGCGCCCTGCCCGAGGCCAGCAGCGTGGAGCAGATCGAGGCCCAGCTGACCCGCCTGATCGGCGAAGATATGGCCCGCCACGAGGTGGACCGCGCCCTCAGCGATCTGGGCCTGATTCACTCAGAGCTGCGCAGTGCCGACCTGGCGCGTCTGCGCGATCAGATCGAACGCAACCT
>JBFFRO010000305.1:0-2399 GCA_041572995.1 Thiohalomonadaceae bacterium | reverse complement strand
GAGGAGCACCCGGTGGATGAGAAGAACGCCTACGCCTGTAGCTTCCTCGTCTACGAACGCGGCTAGGAGGCCAGCCCCATCGCGTAACAGCGCTTCATGGCGAACGGGGCCATGAGGGTGGTGATGGCGATGACGATAATCAGTGCAGCGTGCTGATCGCTCTGCAGCAGTCCCGAGCTACGCCCCAGCTCGGCGAAGATCAGCCCCACCTCGCCGCGCGGCACCATGGATACACCAATCAGCAGCTTCTGCCGTAGCTCCAGGCCCAGTAGCATGGGCCCGGCGAGCTTGCCGATGACCGCCGCCAGTAGCAGGCCTAAGGAGAGCGCCCAGATCAGCGCTGAGCTCCAGTCGATGGCATGCAGCTCCAGGGTCAGGCCGACGCTGACGAAAAAGATGGGAGTGAAGAGGTGGACGATAGGCTTCATCGAACGCTCGATGCGCATGGCAAAGGCGGCGTCGCTACGTATGGCCAAACCGAAGGGGAGGAAGAAGCGGCGTGAGAGGGCGATGCCGGCAGCAAAGCCGCCAAGCAGTTCCGGAGCGCCGATGGCATGGGCCAGCCAGGCGAACAGCAGAAGGATGGAGAAGACCATGGTGGGGATCAGCCCCGGGGCCAGGGTGTGGTTCTCCACCCGGAGCAGTAGGCGGGACATCAGCTTGGCCATGACCGGTGCGAGGATAAAAAAGAGAGCGATGAACAGGCCTACCCGCGCGGCGTTGGCCAGTCCGATATTGCCGCTAATGGCGAAGTCATAGAGCAGCGCCAGTAGCAGCACCCCCAGCACATCGTCCAGCACGGCTGCGCCGAGCACGACCTGTGCCTCGTGGGTATGCTGCAGTTGCAGGTCGTTGAGCACCCGCAGGGTGATGCCGATGCTGGTGGCGGTCAGGGTGCCGCCGATAAAGAGCGCGGTGAGCAACTCCTGGCCGAACATGCCGTAGGCCAGTGCAAAGCCCAGCAGGAAGGGGAGGATGAAGCCTGTCACGGCGACCAGTATCGAACTCTTGCCGGCGCGCAGCAGCCGCGCGCTGTCGCTCTCCAGCCCCACCTCGAACAGCAGCAGGATGACGCCGACCTCAGCCAGCAGGCGGGTCACCTCGTTCATTTCCACCCAGCCGAAGAGGCTGGGACCGATGACCACCCCGGCCAGCAGTTCGCCGACCACCGAGGGGGCGCCGAGTCGCGCCAGTATCTCGCCGAAGAGGCGCGCTGAGATGAGGATCAGCAGCAGGTGCAGGAACAGCGTATGCGTCTCCATGGACCAAGTATGGTCGATGGCCGACGGCTTGTCCCGCAATCGTGCCTAGCTGGGGAGGGTGTAGTCCTTGTCGCGGAACAGCCGCAGGCAGGCATCCACCGCCTCGGCATCCAGTGTGCTGCCACGCTGGCGCTCAATTTCGGCCAGTGCGATATCCACGCCGATGGCGGGACGGTAGGGACGGTGTGAGGACATCGCCTCGACCACATCGGCCACCGCCAGCACCCTGGATTCCTGCAACAACTGCTCGCCGTTGAGTCCCAGGGGGTAGCCGCTGCCGTCAATACGCTCATGGTGCTGGTGAACGATGTCGGCGATGGGCCAGGGGAACTCCAGCCCCTTGAGGATTTCGTAGCCGGCCTCGGAGTGGGTCTGGATAAGCTGATACTCGATGGGGCTGAGTCGGGTGGGCTTACTGAGCAGCTCGGCAGGGATCTGCACCTTGCCGATGTCATGCACCAGTCCGGCCAGGTGCATGCCACGCAGCCGCTCCTCCTCTAGCCCCATCTCGCGGCCGATGGCGACGGCGATGTCGGCTACCCGCTGCTCGTGACCGGCGGTGTAGGGGTCGCGTTTTTCCAGGGTCGAGGCCAGTGCGCCGATGGCATCTTCCAGCACCTTCTCCAGCTGCGCTGCCTGTCTGGCCTGTTCACGCTGGCTCTCCTCGAAGGCCTGCTGGGTGCGGCGGCTGGCCAAGCCGTAGCTGAGGTCATCGGCCAGCTGCTCAAAGAGGCGAATCTCCTCGCTGCCGAAGGCATCGCGGAAACGGCTGTAGACCGCCAGTACGCCGATATCCTCGCCGTAGCGGTGCAGGGGCGTGGTCAGAATGGAGGCCAAGCCGTTATCCCGTGCACGGGCCTTCCAGGGAGCGAAGCGGTCCTCGCTGAGCATGTCGTTGCTGACCTGAGTGCGGTCCTGTTTGATCGCCTCACCGGCCGGACCTCGGCCCAGGGGGTCATCGCCCCAGCTCACCTTAAAGCCGTCCATGTAGGCGCCGGCATCGCCGGAGCTGGCGGCGATATCCACACCATGGGCCTCATCAAGCACCTTCAGTCCCACCCAGGCCAGGGCGTAGGCGTTGTGGCTGGTGATGGCGTCGCACACCTGCTGTAGCAGTTCGCTCTCGCTGTCGGCTTG
>JBFFRO010000304.1:0-2419 GCA_041572995.1 Thiohalomonadaceae bacterium | reverse complement strand
GGAGACCGCCGCGGCGACGATACCCCGGGGCGCCACCCAGCTGAGCAACAGCCTCGACCGCCACTCCAGGCGGGTGCCGCAGGTGGCGGCCATCACCGACAGCGGGCGGGCCACGAACATCATCACCGCCAGCACCCCCAGCGCGCCCCAGCCCATTGCCATCAACGGGGCCACCTCCAGACGCGCCGCCAGCACGATGAAGAGCATGGCGATGAGCAGCACGCTGATGCTCTCCTTGAAGATGAGGATCTCCTCGAGATCCACGTTCTTCATGTTGGCCACGATCATCCCCATCAGCGTCACCGCCAGCAGACCCGACTCGCTGTGGACGTAGTTGGAAAGGGCAAAGACGGTAAACACCAGGGTCAGGGAGAAGACATTCTGCAGGTAGGGCGGAAGCACGTGGTGGCGCAGCAGGCTAGCGAGCAGCAGGGCCCCGGCGACGCCGCCAATCACACCCACCGTGATGGTGGCAAAAAAGGCGAAGGAGACCGCCTGGCCCGGCTCGGTGGCGGCGATGAACTGGAACACCAGCACCGTGAGCAGTGCGCCCAGCGGGTCGAGGATGATGCTCTCCCAGTGCAGCACCTTGGCGATCTCAGACTTCGGCCGCATGGTGCGTAGCAGCGGCTTGATTACCGTCGGCCCGGTCACCGTCATCAGCGCACCGAACAGCAGCGCCAGCTCCCAGCTAAAGTCGATCAAATAATACGCGGTCAGCGCCGCGATCCCCCCGGTCACCAGCACACCGATGGTAAGCAGGTTGATCACCGGCCGGCCGAGGCCCTTAATCTCATGCAGCTTGAGAGTGAGGCCACCTTCAAAGAGGATCACCGCCACCCCCAGCGAGACGAAGGGGAAGAGCAGCTCGCCGAACATCGCATCCGGCTGGATCAGGTGGGTGACCGGACCGGCGATAATCCCGGCGGTCAGCAGGAAGATGATGGCGGGTAGTTTGACCTTCCAGGCCAGCCAGTGGCAGCCGATACCGATAAAGCCAATCGCCGCCAGAAGCAGCTGGGTATGCTCGTGCAAGGCTCTCCCTCCGTCCTGCCAGTAATCACCGACCTGTATTCCGTTCCCCTTTGCTCACTGCAGCCAGGCGAGGGGCATCAATACAACAACATCTGAAAGCTTATAGCGGTACCCATGCCCCTCAGCGTACGCAGTTACGTCCTGCCTGTTTGGCTAGGTAGAGGCGCTGGTCACACTCGGCGACCCAGTCGTTGAAATTGGCCTTGTGTTCCCACTGCGACACGCCGAAGCTGGCACTCACCGACAGTGACGTCGCCTTGATTTCGATAGGTGTCTCAGCGATGGCTAGCCGCACTCGCTCTGCCGTTGCACGGGCAGCTGACTCATCCACTTGCGGCAGAAGGATCAGAAACTCCTCGCCACCGAAGCGGCCAATAAGGTCCATGGGGCGCAGCACCTTCCGCGCCGAGGTCACCACTTCACGTAACACCTGATCCCCAGCCTCGTGACCGTAGGTGTCATTGATCACCTTGAAGTGATCCAGATCGAGCATGAGCAGGGAGATCGGCGTACCGGATGTGGCACTTCGTGACATCTCCCGCTCGGTCAGTTCCTGAAAATGGCGTCGGTTTGCCACACCGGTCAGGGCATCGATATCAGCCAGCTTTTGTAACTGTTCGTTGGCCTGCTGCAAGGCGTGGGTTCGTTCTCTCACGCGTTGCTCTAATATCTCGTTCTGCTGTTCCAGATCCTGCTTGGCGCTGAGCAGCGCCTCCTCGGTCTGCTTGATATGGGTTATATCGTGCTGCACACCGACAAAGTGACTCACCTCGCCTCTCTCATCATGCACTGGTGCAAGATTGAGCTCATTCCAGACCAGCTCCCCTGCCTTGGTGTAGTTGCGTAACACCACTCGACAGGGCTTCCGTTCGCTAATCGCCTGCCGGAGAGTCTGCAACGATGCCTGATCACGGTCATCCCCCTGCAGGAAACTGCAATTGCGGCCCAGCACCTCATCGGCTCGATAGCCGAACATCGCCTCGAACTGAGGGTTGACCCAAATCAGCGGCTCACCCGGCTGACTCACATCAGAAATCACAATGGCGTCATTGGTCGAGCGCATGGCCCGATCCTGCAGATTTAGCCGATCACGCTGTTGCTTGATCTCGTGCAGCAGGATGGCGAGCCCAACGGAGAGTACCGCACTGATCGCCAGATACTCCTGCAACTGCCACACGGCCTGCTCTGCGCCGGCATCGCCAAAGGGATGGTGCCCCGCCACCAGGTGGTGGACCGAGACGGTAGCGATCGCCGCAACGGTGACGGCAGCGCCTAGAACACCGAGACGTATGGCCGCGTAGGCGCCAAAGGGCAGCAGCAATATGGGTGCGAGGTGAAAAGGCACCGCCTCACCACTGTTATGGGAGAAGACCGAGTTGCTAGC
>JBFFRO010000303.1:0-2439 GCA_041572995.1 Thiohalomonadaceae bacterium | reverse complement strand
CTGCTCTCCGCCCTGGCCGTGCGACATAAACTCTACCGCCTCGACCTGGTGGCGGTGCTCAAGACTCGGGAGTAAAACGATGTCACTGCGTAAACGCATCATCCTCATCCTTCTCGCCCTCGGCATCGTCGGCCTCATCGCCCTCAGCTTCCGACCGCTGCCGGTCTCCGTCAGCCTGGCGACGGTCGAGCGCGGGCCGCTGGCCGAAAGCGTCGAGGAGGAGGGCCGCACCCGAGTGCGCGAGCGCTACCTCATCTCCGCGCCGGTGGCCGGATACATGGCGCGGCTCAAGCTGCACGCGGGCGATGTGGTGAAGGCGGGCGACGTACTGGTGGAGCTGCAACCGGCCCCCTCCAACCTGCTCGACCCCCGCTCCCAGGCCGAGGCCGAGGCGCGCGTCGCCCAAGCCGCCGCCGCCCTCAAGGCACAGCAGTCACAGCTGGAGTCGGCACGCACCAGCAACGATCTTTCGCAAAAAGAGCTCAGCCGCCTGCAGCCGCTGTTCAAGCGTGGCGATATCTCCCGTAGCGCGATCGACCAGGCCGAGTCCGCCGCCCAGCAATCCGTTGCCCAGCTGCGCGCGGCACGTGCCGCGGTGGATGCCGCCCAGGAGGAGCTGCGCGCGGCCCAGGTGGTACTGCGCTACTACGGCATCGACGGCGAGAAGCCGGGTGAGGCGCTGCCGCTACGCTCACCGGTGGATGGCCAGGTGCTGAGCGTAGTGCGCGAAAACCAGGGCTCGGTGGCCCCCGGAGAGGCGCTGCTGGCGGTGGGTGACCCCGACACACTGGAGGTGGAGGTCGAAGTGCTCTCCATGGACGCGGTGCGCATCCGCCCCGGAATGCGCGTACTGTTCCAGCGCTGGGGCGGCGAGGGCGAACTCGAGGGGGTGGTGCGCACCGTCGAGCCCGCCGGCTTCACCAAGGTCTCCGCCCTCGGCGTCGAGGAGCAGCGGGTGCTGGTGATCGCCGATATCACCTCGCCGCAGGAGCGCTGGAACGGCCTCGGCGATGCCTTCCGCGTGGAAGCCAAATTCATCCTCTGGGAGGGTGAGCGTGTGCTGCGCATCCCCGCCAACGCCCTCTTCCGCCACGATGGCGGCTGGGCGGTGTTCACCATCGCCGATGACACGGCAACGTTGCGCAAGGTCAGCATCGGCCACCGCGGCGGCCTGGAGGTGGAGATCCTTGAGGGTCTTACCGAGGGCGAGTACGTGATCACCCATCCGGATGAAAGCATCGAGGCGGGGGTGCGGGTGGAGGTGCGCAGCTAGGGGGTTGCTCCTCTACCCTTATTTGCACAGCCCGCATCACAGAGGCATATTAGAATTATCTAATAATGAGGAGCCCCCATGATCACCACCGTCTCCCCCAGCGATATTCGTCCGGCTCGTGCCCCGCACGAGCTGTTCATGGTCAACCTGCTGCTGTTCCACCTGCTGGCAGCGCCCGCGGCCATCGCCCTGGAGGTGGGGCTTTGGGGGCTGCTACTGCCGCTGGTGCTGTCGCTCACGACCATGGCCTACAGCCGCTACCGTGCCAGTGTAACCGAGGGCTTTATTGGCGCCCACTGGCGCCTGGCACTTGGACGTTATCGCTGGCTGCTGATCGCCTATGCCATTGCCGCGGTGCTGATCGGTATCGGTACGCTAGTTGGATCCGGCTCCAGCGATAGCAACATGAGTGGTATCATCCAGACTGTTTTCGTGCGCATTGCCATCATGCCAGTGCTGTTGACGGTGATGGTCTGCGCCTACCTGGAATCCAACGCGATCAAGCAGGCGGCCACCGGCGAGTGGCCCGGACAGAAGCCCGCTTCCGACGAGAGCGATGTCGAACGATAAACCCCTGGAAAAATTTCGTGGCGAGCTGCACGAGGGTGCTGATCGTAGCGCCCCCTATCCGGTCAGCCGCATGGCCCCGGCCATCGAACTGGTGGATATGGCCCGCGAGATCGCCGAGGCGGACCGTATGCTCGGCAACGTCAGCCACGGCAAGCTGAAGCAAATCGCCGAGCAGATCCGCGCCCTGCAGCAGCAGGCCCACGCGGTGCTGGAGAGCAGCCGCCGCGACCAGCAACTGCATCGTGCCCGCTGCAACTTCCAGCGCAAGCCGGGGGCCATCTACCACCTCTATCGTGGTGCAGATGGTGTCGAGCAGTTCTCCATGCTCAGTCCCGCCGAGTGGGGCACAGGGGCACCGGGAGAGTTCCTCGGCAGCTACCGCCTGGAAAGTGATATGTCCTGGCTCCGGGTGGACGGTGATGATGCCCCCGTCAGTAGCAGCGATGACGAGGCCCTGCTGCGGGCACTACTGGAGCAACGCTAGTCCACCCCGTTGAACGCTCTCAGCGGCAGGCCGCCTGGGCCTGATTACGCAGGGTTCGCCGCCGCTCACGCATCATCTCTCCCTGCCCTGCGCTGTAACCGTTACGCATCCG
>JBFFRO010000302.1:0-2444 GCA_041572995.1 Thiohalomonadaceae bacterium | reverse complement strand
GCCGTCATCGCCGTGGGCGCCAGCATCGCCATGGGCATCTGGCTGATGCGCCTGCAGCCGCATGAGCGGCTCTCGGCCATCGGCCTGG
The DNA here is from genome assembly GCA_041572995.1 of Thiohalomonadaceae bacterium. Classification (GTDB taxonomy): domain Bacteria; phylum Pseudomonadota; class Gammaproteobacteria; order Thiohalomonadales; family Thiohalomonadaceae; genus JBFFSW01. The sequence continues at coordinate 2,356 of JBFFRO010000302.1, read as the reverse complement.
CGCTGATCAGCGGCGGTGCCGTGGGTAATCTCTGGGACCGGGTTACCCTCGGCTACGTGGTGGACTTCCTCGACTTCCACCTGGGCGGGCGCCACTGGCCCGCCTTTAATATCGCCGACATCGGCATTTCCCTTGGCGCCGTTCTGCTGATTATCGACTCCTTCCGCCATGCCCCAGACGATCAAACCCGTGATCAATAAGAGCTCCCGGGTGCGCATGCATTACAGCCTGCGCCTGGAGAACGGCTTCGAGGTCGATGCCGCCCAGGGCGATGAGGTGCTGGAGTTCCAGCTCGGCGACGGAACCCTGCTGCCGGGGCTGGAGCAACTGCTGCTGGGCCTGAAGGCAGGGGATGCGTGCCGCTTCGGCGTGCCGCCGGAGCAGGCCTTCGGCGAACGTGACCCGGCAGCGCTACAGCGCATGCCGCGCGAGAGCTTCGGCGAGCTGTCGCTGGAAGAGGGGCAGGTGATCGGTTTCAACACCCCCACCGGTGATGAGCTCCCTGGCACGGTGCGCAGCATCGACGGCGATTTTGTCGAGGTGGACTTCAACCATCCGCTGGCCGGGCATCACCTCGATTTCGAGGTGAGTATTCTCGAGGTCGGGGAGGACTCATGAGCATCGAACTGGAGCTGGCCAACCCGCGTGGATTCTGCGCCGGTGTCGACCGTGCCATTGCCATCGTCGAGCGGGCGTTGGAGCTATTCGGTCCGCCTATCTATGTCCGCCACGAGGTGGTGCACAATCGCTACGTGGTCGAGGGGCTGCGTGCCAAGGGGGCCATCTTCATCGAGGAGCTGGCCGATGTGCCCGATGGCGCGACCCTGATTTTCAGCGCCCACGGCGTCTCCCAGGCGGTGCGCCGCGAGGCCGAGAGGCGTGGCTTCACCCTGTTCGATGCCACCTGCCCGCTGGTGACCAAGGTACACCTGGAGGTGGTGCGTCACGCCCGCGCCGGTCGCGAGGTGATCCTCATCGGCCATGCCGGTCATCCGGAGGTGGAGGGCACCATGGGGCAGTACGAGCGCCATGGCGAGGGTGGCGACATCTACCTGGTGGAGTCGGCGGGGGACGTGGACAGCCTCAAGGTCAATAACCCCAGCGAGCTGGCCTTCGTCACCCAGACGACCCTCTCCATGGACGATGCCGGGGCGGTGATCGAGGCCCTGCGTGAGCGCTTCCCCGAGATCATCGGGCCGAAGAAGGACGATATCTGCTACGCCACCCAGAACCGCCAGGATGCAGTCAAGGCACTGGCCTCCCGCTGCCAACTGGTGCTGGTGGTCGGTTCGCCCAATAGCTCCAACTCCAACCGCCTGCGTGAGGTGGCTGAGCGTCTCGGTGCCCACGCCGAGCTGATCGACAGCGCCGATGAGATTCGCCGCGAGTGGCTGGAGGGGGTCTCCCGTGTGGGCCTGAGTGCTGGGGCTTCCGCCCCCGAGGTGCTGGTGGAGGCGGTGGTCGAGCGGTTGCGCGGCTGGGGCGCCGAGCAGGTTGAGGGCGAGGGGACGATCGAGGAGCACATGCTTTTTCCGATCCCCAAAGAACTCAGCTGAGGCCATACCGCCAAATAAAAAAGGGAGCCCTTGGGCTCCCTTTTTTATTGCGGGGTCGCGGCGGATTATTCATCCGCCTCCCGGTACCAGAAGGTGGGTTTACGGCTACCGACCTGGCCGTACTCATCCTTGATCGGCTTCTCACCGATGATGACGCCACTGTAGAGCTCGCCATCGATTTCCACCGTCATCGCCACCGGCGAGGGGGGCAGGCCACCACCGGCAGCCTCGGTGGAACGCTCGCTCTTGTCTGGGGGCGGTGAGCCATCGAGGTAGCTGACGGTGTAGATGCGTGCGGTACCTAGCGTGCTCTTGCAGGAGAGCGGGTCGTAGGCCACCGACGAGGGCTGGTTGGTGTTGAAGTAGGTGAAGCCGCTGAGGGTCACCGAGCTACTGACCACCTTCTCGCCCGTGCCTAGGGTGAAGTACCACCCCTTGCTGGTATTGAGGTCGACGGTGGTACCTGGGGTGGTGACATCGGTCAGGTCAGTCATGCTTAGACCGGTGGTCGTGCCGTCATCGGTGAACATGTAGTAGTAGTTCTGCACCGAGGTGTCGAACGGCTTCTCACGGTCACCCGAACCGATCAGTACAGCGAGCTTGCCGGTGATCTCGTCGACGCGCACTACGCTCGGGGGGTAGAGGAACTTCTGCTTGGAGCCGACACTGGCCAGCAGGTCCAGGGTCCAGTTGCCCGGGGTGTTGTCGTCGATATTAACGCGCCAGACATGGCCACCGGTATCACCGACGTAGACCCGGTCAACGTCACCGTCCAGGTCCAGGTCAACGGCACCCACATC
>JBFFRO010000301.1:0-2447 GCA_041572995.1 Thiohalomonadaceae bacterium | reverse complement strand
CCGAGGTAGAGCCCTCAACGCAACCGGCCAACGGCGCCGTTCGCTAGCCCCGGTGCCGGCGTGGAGACCGCCCTCGACTATCTCGATTCGCTGCTGGCGATATCCCTGGATGCGGCGCCCTGGCTGCTCTTTGGCCTGCTCAGCGCGGGGCTGATCAAGGCCTGGGTGCCCGAATCGGCGATCAACCGCTGGCTGGGCGGACATGGACTCTGGCCCATCAGCAAGGCGGCGCTGGTGGGGGCACCGCTGCCGCTCTGCTCCTGCGGCGTGCTGCCCGCCGCCCTGGCCCTGCACCGCGGCGGCGCCTCTCGCGGCTCCACCGTCTCCTTCCTCATCGCCACCCCCGAGACCGGTGCCGACTCGGTGGCCTTGAGCTACGCCCTGCTCGGCCCCTTCATGACCATCGTCCGCCCCATCGCCGCGATAATTAGCGCCATCTTCGCCGGCCTGCTGGCCTCACTGGCACCCGAGCGGGCGGCGCAGCCGGCCGAAGCGGCGGCCTGCGGCTGCAGTTGCAGCGGCGGCTGTAGTGCGCCGCCGCCCAGCCCCGGCTTCTGGCAAAGAGGCCGCGACGGCCTGCGCTACGCGCTGGGGGATATTCTCGATGACATCGCCCCCTGGCTTGGGTTGGGACTGCTGCTGGCTGCCCTCATCGCCACCTTCGTCGAACCGCAGGCCATGGCCGCGTGGGGTAGTGGCCTGCCGGCGATGCTGGTGATGCTGCTGGTGGGGGTACCGATGTACATCTGCGCCACCGCCTCCACGCCACTGGCCGCGGCGCTGCTGCTGGCCGGTCTCTCCCCCGGCACGGTGCTGGTCTTCCTGCTGGCGGGGCCGGCCACCAACATCGCCACCCTGGCGGTGGTAAAAAGGGAGCTGGGGGCGGCAGTGCTGGCCGCCTACCTGGCCGGCATCGCCGTTGCCTCCATCGCCCTGGGACTCATCACCGACGCCATCGCCGGCCACTACGCCATCGACATCCCAGCGCAGCTGGCCGCTGGCGACGAGTGGATGCCCACCTGGCTGGCCTGGGGCTCTCTTCTCCTGCTGCTCCTCGCTGCACTGAGACCGTTGCTGACTCGACGGGCCTAGGCATAAAAAAACGGCGGCCATGGGCCGCCGTTTTTCATTTCGGGATCAACGCCCTAGCGCATGGTCACCAGTTCCTCGGAGCTGGTGGGGTGGATGGCCACGGTGTTGTCCAGGTCTGCCTTGGTGGCGCCCATCTTCAGCGCCACGGCAAAGCCCTGCATCATCTCATCGGCACCATCACCGATGATATGGATACCGACCACCTTCTCCTGGGCACCGACACAGACCAGCTTCATCGCCGTCTGCACCTTGTGCTGGGTGGGCGCGTAGTACATGGGGGTGAAGCGCGTAGTGTAGACCTTCACCGCCTCGCCATGGATCTCGCGGGCCTGCTCCTCGCTGAGACCGACGGTGCCGATGGGCGGATGGCTGAAGACCACGGTGGCGATGTTCTCGTAGTCCAGGCGGCGCTCGGGCTGGTTGTTGAACAGGCGATCACCGAGGCGACGGGCGGCGGCGATGGCCACCGGAGTGAGCTGGGCTCGGCCGGTGGCATCACCCAGGGCGTAGACCCCCTCGATATTGGTGTTCTGGAACTCGTCGGTGGGGATGTAACCGTGCTCGTTCATCGCCACACCCGCCGCATCCAGGTCGAGGTCGGCGGTATTGGGCGCGCGGCCGATGGCCCAGATCAGGCAGTCGAAGCCGGTCAGTACATGCCCCTCCTGGCAGTGCAGGGTCAGGGTGCCGTCCTCGGCCTTCTCCACCCTGTCGATGTTAATGTTGGGCATGATGTTCACCCCGGCGTTGACCATCTCCTCCATCAGGGTCTCGCGCAGCATAGCATCGAAATCGCGCAGGAAGTGCTGGCGGCGCAACAGCAGGTCCACCTCGGTGCCCAGGGCCTTGAGCAGGCCGGCCAGCTCCACGGCGATGTAGCCGGCACCGACCACCGCCACCCGCCTCGGCTGCTCGGTGAGGGCGAAAAAGCCATCGGAGGTGATGCCGTACTCGGCACCGGGGATGGCCGGCACCATGGGCACGCCGCCGGGGGAGATGGCGATGTGATCGGCGGTGTACTCCTCGCCGTCCACCTCGATGGTATGGGCGTCGACGAAGCGGGCGCGCCCCTTGATCCAGTCGATGGCGGAGTCATCGAGGTAGGTACCGTACCAGTCGTTAATCCCCTGAATGTAGCCCTCGCGCGCCTTCACCAGGGTGGACCAGTCGAAGTCGTTGACCATCACATCGAAGCCGTAGCCTCGGGCCTCCTCCAGCTTGTGGGCCAGGCCGCCGGCAAACCACATCACCTTCTTCGGCACGCAGCCCACATTGACACAGGTGCCGCCCATCTTGCCCATCTCCACCACCGCGGCCTTCTTGCCGTACATGGCCGCGCGCTCGGCGATGGAGAT
>JBFFRO010000300.1:0-2467 GCA_041572995.1 Thiohalomonadaceae bacterium | reverse complement strand
TCTCCCGGTGTTAGCCGCGCGGGGATTGCAGTAAGCTTTGCCCAGGATTCACCAACAGGTTTAACCGCATGCTGATCGTCATCTCACCCGCCAAGACCCTGGACTACGACACCCCGGCCAAGACCCAACGTTTTACCGAGCCGGCCTACCTGGAGGAGTCGCAGCTGCTCATCGCGCGCGCGCGCCGCTGGTCGGCCCTGGATATCGCCGAGGTGATGCAGGTGAGCATGAAGATCGCCGAACTCAACCACGAGCGCTTCGCCGAGTGGCACACCCCCTTCACCCCGGAGAACGCCAAGCAGGCGGTGCTGGCCTTCAAGGGGGATGTCTACACCGGGCTGGAGGCGGAGAGTTTCTCTGCCGATGACTTTGCCTTCGCGCAAAAGCACCTGCGCATTCTCTCCGGGCTTTACGGTCTGCTGCGGCCGCTGGATTTGATGCAGCCCTATCGCCTGGAGATGGGGCGCAAGGTGGATACCGAGCGCGGCAAGAACCTTTACGAATTCTGGGGCGAGCAGATCACCGAGGGGCTGAATAAACAGCTCAAGGCGCTCAAGTCCCCCTACCTGATTAACCTCGCCTCCAACGAGTACTTCAAGGCGGTGAAGCCCAAGCTCCTCGATGGCGAGATCATCACCCCCGAGTTCAAGGACTGGAAGAACGGCCAGTACAAAATGATGGGGGTCTACGCCAAGAAGGCCCGCGGCCAGCTCAGCCGCTTCGTCATTCAGAATCAGCTGACCGACCCCGAGGCGATGAAGGATTTCGCCGTTGACGGTTACGGCTTTAATGAAGAGATGAGCAGCGGCAACAAGTGGGTCTTCACCCGCAAGCAGGGCTAATCAGAAAAAGCCCATCTCCTCGGCCACCGCGGAGAGCAGGGCGCGGCCGCCGTCGAGGTTGTTGTGAATGGCGTGGCGGTGGTCGATCCACCACTTCGCCTCCACCTCCTCGCTGAGGTGGTCGATGGCCCGGGCGATGCCGCTCTTCACCATCGACCAGTGGTCCGGGTCCTCCTCCTCGGCCTGGGCGTTCACCTCCTCCATCCAGCGCAGCACCTTGTCGATGGCGCCGAAGGCGTTAAGGCGGATCCCCTCGGCCCACTCCACCTGACGACCCGATCCCTCCAGCGGCGGCAGGCCGCGATCGTTGGCGCGCAGGCGTGCCTCGGCGGCCTGGTTGCGTCGCTCGCGTTCGCGCTCCTCGGCCTGGCAGAGCGGGCAGGGAGACTGGCGCAGCTGTTCGATACGCTCATTCCAGCTGAAGTCGTCATCGCCGTAAAAGGGCTGCAGGCTGGTGTGGTCGCAGGCGTGCGCGATCACCTTCAGCTCCAGCTGCTCGCGACTGCCGCCATCACCCTGGTTGTTGCCCACCAGGGTGCAGGGGATGTTCTGCTGCAGCGCCCAGCGGGCCACCTCCGGGTGCTGGGCCGACTCGTAGATGCGGCGGATGGGTAGCCCCGCGTAGTGCTGCTCGATCACCCCCGCCTTGTACTCGACCACCGGGCCGAAGTCGCGCGGCGGGCGCAGGTGCAGGGCATCGAAGCCGATGTTCCAGCGCTGCAGCCACTGCTCGGTGGCGCGGGCGGCGCGCACCGAGCGGCTGCTGAGCAGGATCACCGGCACCCCCTCGGCGCGGGCCTGGTTGAGGCGCTCGATCAGCGGCAGGTTGGGCATGTCGTCGATGCAGGCGGCGTGGAAGCGATCCCACTGCTTCACCCCCTCCTCGTTGTAGAGGTGGTGCAGGCGGTGCTCGAGCAGGGCGAGCACGCCGTCGAGGCCGCAGATAACGATTTCTCGTGGGGAATGCATGGGCCGTATTGTGCCTGATTGACAGCCGCCGGTGGTGGGTTAGTCTGGGAGTATGGGAGAGAAGAAACCGACAGGCCCGGCCTCGGTGGCACTGAACCTGCTGCTCATCGTGGTCGGCGGAACGCTGGGGCTGCTGCTGGCGCCATGGCTGTTGCCGGAGATGGATCCGGGCTCCCGGGAGACGCTGGGTGTAGGGGTGGGTGCGGTGCTGGTGTTTTCACTGGTGCAGCGTCTGCGCAGATAGGGTTTCGAGAGGGAGATAAGGATGAACAGACGTTGCATGCTCATGGTGTTGCTGGCAGGGCTGACGATGACCGGTTCGGTGCTGGCCGGGGTGATCGAGGGCTTTGTCGGCTACAGCTCCACCCAGGTAGCGCAGGGGGTGACGGTCAAGCTGATGGATGGCGAGAGCGGCCGGGTGGTGGATATCGATGAGACCGGCTTCTTCGGCAAGTACAAGTTCACCGACGTGGCCCCCGGCTACTACCGCATCCAGGTGAATGATGTGGTGCGCGAGGTGATGCTCAAGGGGGATAAAAAGCGCCTGGATATCGACCTGAGCGCCGAGGGCGGGGCGATGGACTACGGCAAGGCGGGGCGCGAGGAGCTGTCCCGTGAGTTGTCTGGTGGCGGTGCGGGTGGTGCCGGCGGTGGTG
>JBFFRO010000299.1:0-2483 GCA_041572995.1 Thiohalomonadaceae bacterium | reverse complement strand
GAGCGAGGAGGCATCGGCCAGTTCTTCATAGAGCAGCGCCGGACGCAGGTTGGCGAACAGGTTGAGCTCCTTGCGGATGCGCAGCAGGCCGCGCTCGGGGCGCAGCGGGCGATCCAGCTTGTCGTACTCGGGACCGCCGACGGCACCCAGCAGCACCGCATCGGCGTTGCGCGAGAGCTCCAGGGTGGCGGCCGGCAGTGGGTCGCCGGCGGCATCGTAACCGGCACCGCCGATGGCGCCCTCTTCCATCTCGATATCCAGGCCGTCGGCCTTCAGCACTTCCAGAACCTTGACCGCCTGGGCGACGATCTCCGGGCCGATGCCGTCACCGGGCAGGACTGCGATCTTCTTGCTCATGCTTCTCTTCCTAAATTTGAATTCGTGGTTTAAGCGAACAGCCAGGGCGCCTCGCCCTTGCGCTTCTCTTCATAGGCCTTGATATCGTCCACATGCTGCAGGGTCAGGCCGATGTCGTCCAGCCCGTTAATCAGGCAGTGCTTGCGGAAGGGGTCCACCTCGAAGGCGATCACCTCACCGGCGGGGGTGGTGATACGCTGGGCCTCCAGGTCCACCACCAGTTTATACCCCTCGGCGGCCTCCACCTCCTGGAACAGCTGGTCCACCTTGGCCTCGTCGAGGACGATAGGCAGGATGCCGTTCTTGAAGCAGTTGTTGAAGAAGATATCGGCAAAGCTGGGGGCGATGATCACCCGAAAGCCGTAATCCTCCAAGGCCCAGGGGGCGTGCTCGCGGGAGGAGCCGCAGCCGAAGTTCTCACGCGCCAGCAGGATGTTGGCCCCCTCGTAGCGTGCCTGGTTAAGGACGAAGTCGGGGTTGAGCGGACGCTGGGAGTTGTCCATGCCCGGCTCGCCGTGGTCCAGATAGCGCCACTCGTCGAAGGCGTTGGGGCCGAAGCCGCTACGCTTGATCGACTTGAGGAACTGCTTGGGGATGATGGCGTCGGTATCCACGTTGGAGCGATCCAGCGGGGCGACGAGGGCATCCATCTTTTCAAACTTTTTCATCGCTTAGGCCTCCAGTTCGCGCACGTCGGTGAAGTGGCCATTAATGGCGGCGGCAGCGGCCATCGCCGGGCTCACCAGGTGGGTGCGGCCACCGTTGCCCTGGCGCCCCTCGAAGTTGCGATTCGAGGTGGAGGCACAGCGCTCACCCGACTCCAGGCGGTCGGCGTTCATCGCCAGACACATGGAGCAGCCCGGCTCGCGCCACTCGAAGCCGGCCTCGATAAAGACCTTATCGAGTCCCTCATCTTCCGCCTGCTGCTTCACCAGCCCGGAGCCCGGCACCACCAGCGCCTGCTTGACGTTGGCGGCCACCTTGCGGCCCTTGGCGATCGCGGCGGCGGCACGCATGTCCTCGATGCGGGAGTTGGTGCAGGAGCCGATAAAGACCACGTCGACCGGGATCTCGTTAATCGGCGTCCCCGCCTCCAGCCCCATGTACTCCAGGGCACGGCGCATGCCCTCGGCCTTCACCTTGTCGCTCTCGACAGCCGGATCGGGCACGCGGGCATCGATACCCACCACCATCTCCGGCGAGGTGCCCCAGGTCACCTGGGGGACGATGGAGGCGGCCTCGATCACCACCTCCTTATCGAACACCGCACCCTCGTCCGAGTGCAGGTCGAACCAGGCGGTCACCGCCTGGTCCCACAGGTCCCCCTGGGGGGCGAAGGGCTTGCCGAGGAAGTACTCCACGGTCTTCTCGTCCACCGCCACCAGGCCGGCGCGGGCGCCCGCCTCGATGGCCATGTTGCAGACCGTCATGCGCCCTTCAATGGAGAGGTCCATGATCGCCTCGCCGGCGAACTCCAGGGCGTGGCCGGTGCCGCCGGCGGTGCCGATCTCGCCGATAATGGCCAGCACGATATCCTTGGCGGTGACGCCGGGACCGACATGCCCCTTCACCGTCACCCGCATGTTCTTCATCTTCTTCTGCACCAGGCACTGGGTGGCGAGCACATGCTCCACCTCGGAGGTGCCGATGCCGTGGGCCAGGGCGCCGAAGGCGCCGTGGGTAGAGGTGTGGGAGTCACCGCAGACCACGGTCATGCCGGGCAGGGTTGCCCCCTCCTCCGGTCCCACCACGTGGACGATGCCCTGGCGCGGGTCGTTCATGGGGAAGTAAGTCAGCCCCAGCTCGCGCACGTTGGCGTCCAGGGTCGCCACCTGGGTACGGGCGATGGGGTCCTCGATGCCGTCAATACCGCCGCTCTGGCCGGTGGTGGGCACGTTGTGATCGGGGGTGGCGACCACCGAGTCGGCACGCCAGGGCTTGCGCCCGGCGATACGCAGTCCCTCGAAGGCCTGCGGCGAGGTCACCTCGTGCACCAGGTGGCGATCGATATAGAGAAGGGCGGTACCGTCCTCCTCGGTGCGCACCACGTGGGCGTCCCACAACTTGTCATACAGTGTTCTAGCGGCCATCTAACGGATACTCCAGCGTTTGGGCTCTATTTCGAG
>JBFFRO010000298.1:0-2502 GCA_041572995.1 Thiohalomonadaceae bacterium | reverse complement strand
GTCGCAGACTTTAAATATCGACCTGCGTCAGGCGATCTATGCCCTGACCGATGCCCTCGACCTGGTCGGCGTGGACGAGGTAGGCCACGGTAAGCGGGTCGGCTTCATGGCCCGTGAGTGTGCCATGGCCATGGGCCTGTCAGAGGCCTCGCAGATTAAGCTCTTCCACGCCGGTCTGCTGCACGACTGCGGGGTCTCCTCCACCCGGGTGCATCAGCATCTGGTGGAGGAGATGGAGTGGGACAACGCCCAGGAGCACTGCCACGTGGGTCATGCCATGCTCTCCCGCTTTCAGCCACTGGCGGAACTGGCACCCATTGTGCTCTATCACCACACCCCGTGGCAGGAGCTCAGTCGCCTGCCCGCCGATGAGGAGGATGCCCTCTTTGCCAACCTCATCTTCCTGGTGGACCGGGTCGATGCCCTCACCGCCAGTCACTATGGCAAGGACCTTCTGACCGCTAGGGCGGGGGTACGCGAGCGCATCGCCTCGCTCAGCGGTGAGCTTTTCGCCCCCCAGCTGGTAGAGAATTTCCTGCGTGTCTCAGAGTCCGAGGCCTTCTGGCTCTCCCTGGAGCCGCCGCATCTGGAGCGTTTTCTCTTCCGTATGGAGCGTGAACATCAACCGATGCCCATCGGCCTGGGCCAGCTGAAGAATCTGGCGCGCCTGTTCGGTCAGGTGGTCGATGCCAAGAGTCGTTTTACCGTTGAGCACTCCGAGGGGGTGGCCTCGCTGGCCCGTTATCTGGCTGAGCGCATGGGGCTGGCGCAGGAGACCTGCGAGAAGATTGAGGTGGCCGGTCTGCTTCATGACCTGGGCAAGCTGAAGATCCCGGATGAGGTGCTGGAGAAGCCGGCACCGCTGGACGATGACGAACGGGCCATTATGCTGCGCCACAGCTTTGAGTCCTACCAGATCCTCCGGCGTATCGACGGTCTGGAGGATGTGGCCCTTTGGGCCTCCTACCACCACGAGGTGCCGAACGGCAGCGGCTACCCCTTCCGCGCCGATGCCGCCGAGTTGGGTCTGGAGTCGCGCATCATCGCCGTGGCCGATGTGTTCCAGGCCCTGGCCCAGGACCGCCCCTACCGTGGTCCGCTTCCAGCGGAGAAGATCGTTGAGATCATCCAGGATCTGGCGGGTAAGGGACGACTCGACCGCACGGTGGTTGAGCAGGTGGTTGCCGAGCCGAAGCTCTGCTGGCAGGCCGCCACGCTGCAGCAGAGCTAGGGCCTTGTAGGGGGATGCTCATCCAGACATCCCACCCCGTGACGCGTATAATGCGCGCTCCCACTGTTAAGCAGGTCAGTCAGCATGAACTCGGAAATGGCACGTATTGGTTTTGTCACGGTTTCGGACCGGGCCAGTCGCGGTGAGTACGAGGACCTGGGCGGTCCGGCGATGATCGCCTGGATGGAGAAGGTCCTGACCTCCCCCTGGGAGGCGGTGCCGCGCCTGGTAGCTGACGAGCAGGATCAGGTCGAGGCAGTGCTAAAGGAACTCTGTGACGAGGAGCGATGCTGCCTGGTGGTCACCACCGGTAGCACCGGCCCGGCACTGCGTGACATCGTGCCGGAGGCCACCGAGGCGGTGTGCCAGAAGATGATGCCGGGATTTGGCGAGTTGATGCGCCAGGAGTCGCTCAAGTTCGTTCCCACCGCCATCCTCTCGCGACAGACAGCGGGTATCCGAGACAAGAGTCTGATCATCAACCTGCCGGGCAAGCCCTCGGCCATCGATGATTGCCTCAACGCGGTGTTCCCGGCGGTGCCCTACTGCATCGACCTGATCGAGGGTCCCTATCTGGAGACCGACGATGCGGTCTGCAAGGCCTTTCGTCCCAAGCACGCCCGAAAGCCCGCCTAGCCCATGAGTATCAATATCGACGAGGCGGTGCGCGACCTGCGCACCATCCGTGACCTCATTCGCTGGGGCATGAGCCGCTTCAATGAGGCCGGCCTGTTTTTCGGTCACGGCACCGACAATGCCCTGGACGAGGCCGCCTACCTGGTGCTCTTTGCGCTGCACATGCCGCCACAGCCGGGTGATGCCTATATGGAAACCCGGCTCACCGAGAGCGAGAGGCGTGCCGCGGCCGAGCTTATCCGTCGGCGCATCGAGGAGCGGCAGCCCGCCCCCTACCTGACCCACGAGGCGTGGTTTGCCGGTCTGCCCTTCTATGTGGACGAGCGGGTGCTGATCCCACGCTCGCCGGTGGCCGAGCTGATCGAGGCGCGCTTTGAGCCCTGGATCGATGCGAGCCGCGTCGATAGCATACTCGACCTCTGCACGGGCAGCGGCTGTATCGCCATCGCCTGTGCTGAGGCCTTCCCTTCGGCCGCGGTGGATGGTGCCGACCTCTCCAGCGATGCCCTGGAGGTGGCGGCCATCAACCGTGAACGCTTCGCCCTGGAGGGGCAGCTGGAGCTGGTACAGTCGGACCTCTTCGCCGGGCTAGAGGGGCGGCGCTACGATGTGATCATCAGCAATCCGCCCTATGT
>JBFFRO010000297.1:0-2527 GCA_041572995.1 Thiohalomonadaceae bacterium | reverse complement strand
GTCTCGGCCAACAAGAACTCCATCAAGATCATCGGCGAGAAGACCGAGCTGCACGCCCAGGGCTACTTTGTCTACGACTCGAAAAAATCAGGGGCGGTGACGGTCTCCCACCTGCGTTTTGGCCCCGAGCCGATCCGCTCCTCCTACCTGCTCGATGAGGGAGACGCGCAGTTCGTCGCCTGCCACCAAGAGCGCCTGCTGCAGCGCTACGACATGCTCGCCAAGGCGGCCCCGGGGGCGGTCTTCCTACTCAACTCCAGTGCCCCGCCGGAGCAGGTGTGGACCAGCCTGCCGCGCCCGGTGCAGCAGCACATCATCGATAAGAAGCTGAGCTTCTACGCGATCGACGCCTATCGCATCGCCGATGAGGTCGGTATGGGCAAACGCATCAACACCATCATGCAGACCTGCTTCTTCTCCATCTGCGAGTTGCTGCCCAGCAGTGAGGCCATCGACGCCATCAAGCAGGCGATCGAGAAGAGCTACGGCGGGCGCGGTGCCGATATCATCAAGCGCAACTTCAGTGCCGTGGATGCCGCCATCGACGGCCTGCACCGGATTGTGGTTCCCGAGCAGGTCGACTCGAGCATTGAGCTGGCGCCGGCGGTGGCCGAGGGTGCCCCCGAGTTCGTGCGCGAGGTGACCGCCGAGATCATCGCCGGGCGTGGCGATGCCCTGCCGGTCAGTTGCCTACCCGTCGACGGCAGCTTCCCTACCGCCACTGCCGCCTGGGAGAAGCGCAACCTGGCGCAGGAGATCCCGGTGTGGGATGAGGCGCTCTGCATCCAGTGCGGCAAGTGCCCCTTTGTCTGCCCGCATGCGGCCATTCGCTCCAAGCTCTTCGACCCGGCTGAGTTACAAGGCGCCCCGGCCAGCTTCAAGCACGTCGCAGCCCGCGGCAAGGAGTTTCCAGAGGGCTGGCATATCAGCTACCAGGTCGCCCCCGAGGACTGCACCGGCTGCGGTCTCTGCGTCGATATCTGTCCGGTCAAGGACAAAAAGGAGCCCGGCCGACGTGCCCTCAACATGGCGCCGCAACCGCCGCTACTGGAGCAGGAGCGTGAGAACTGGGACTACTTCCTCGCCCTACCCGACTATGACCGCACAACTCTCGCCCTGAGCAAGATGAAGGAGGCGATGCTCACCCGCCCGCTGTTCGAGTTCTCCGGTGCCTGCGCCGGCTGCGGTGAGACCCCCTATCTCAAGCTAGCCTCACAGCTCTTTGGCGAGCGCATGCTGGTGGCCAACGCCACCGGCTGCTCCTCCATCTACGGTGGTAACCTGCCCACCACGCCGTGGGCAATAAATTCAGCGGGACGCGGCCCGGCCTGGAACAACTCCCTGTTCGAGGACAACGCCGAGTTCGGCATGGGCCTGCGGGTTGCCGCCGATACCCAGCAGGCCGCCGCCATCGCCCTGCTGGAGACACTGGCCCCACAGCTGGATAGCGAGCTGGTCGAGGGGTTGCTCAACGCCGAACAGCAGAGTGAGGCCGGCATCGCCGATCAGCGCGAACGTCTGGCCCTGTTGCTGGAGGCACTCAAGGCCATCGACGACCCACAGGCCCGCCGCCTTGAGCAGCTGGCCGATGCCCTGCTGCGACGCAGTGTCTGGATCGTTGGCGGTGACGGCTGGGCCTATGACATCGGCTTCGGCGGGCTCGATCATGTGCTCGCCTCCGGTCGCGACGTCAACATTCTGGTGCTGGACACCGAGGTCTACTCCAACACCGGAGGACAGACCTCCAAGGCCACCCCACTGGGAGCGGTGGCCAAGTTCTCCGCCGCTGGCAAGCCGACACCGAAGAAGGACCTGGCGATGATCGCCATGAGCTATGAGAACGTCTACGTCGCCCAGGTGGCCTACGCCGCCAAGGACGTGCAGACCCTCAAGGCCTTCCAGGAGGCGGAGTCCTACCCCGGGGTCTCGCTGATTATTGCTTACGCCCCCTGCATCGCCTGGGGTAACGATCTCGGCGACAACCATCAGATGCAGGATCGGGCGGTGCGCAGTGGTCACTGGCCCCTGCTGCGCTATGACCCGAGACGTATCGATAGTGGGGAGAACCCGCTACAGCTCGACTCCAAGGAGCCGAGCATGCCCTATCGCGACTTCGCCCTGGCCGAAACCCGCTTCGCCATGTTGCAGCGCAGTCATCCGGGCGCCGCCGAGGCCTTCGGCGAGGCCGCCCAGCAAGAGGTGGCGTCACGCTATCACCATTACAAGGAGCTCTCCGAGCTGAGCTTTGCCAATGAGAGCGGGGAGAAGAACGATGCCGATGCGAAGTGATTACCTGGGGCTGCGGCTGGAAAACCCGCTGCTGGTGGCTGCCTCACCCCTCTCGCGCGATCTGGATAACGCCCTGCGCCTACAGGAGGCGGGGGCCTCGGCGGTGGTGATGTACTCCCTGTTCGAGGAGGATATCCGGCGCGAGGCGCACCTCATCAGCCACTTGCTGGAACACCAGGGACTGGGGCACGGCGAGGCGGACTCCTTCCTCCCCAGTCACCACCAGGCGCAGCTGGAT
>JBFFRO010000296.1:0-2546 GCA_041572995.1 Thiohalomonadaceae bacterium | reverse complement strand
TTGAGCAGGGTGACGTTGCTGCTCAGGTATTCGGCAATCGGTTCTTCATTCAAACGCACGGTACAGGCGGCGGCGGAGCGCTCAGCGGAGGCATCAGACAGCTCGAAGGCCTGCTCCACCTTGAGGTCCGGCAGTCCTTCAATTTCTAGGATACGGCCAGAGAAGATGTTCTTCTTGCCCGCCTTCTCCACGGTGAGCAGCCCCTGCTGGATGGCGGCATGGGGGATGGCGTTGACCAGGTCACGCAGGGTGATGCCGGGCTGCATCTCGCCCTTGAAGCGCACCAGCACCGACTCGGGCATATCCAGCGGCATCACGCCCATGGCGGCGCCGAAGGCGACCAGGCCTGAACCGGCCGGGAAGGAGATGCCGATGGGGAAACGGGTGTGGGAGTCGCCGCCGGTGCCGACGGTGTCGGGCATCAGCATGCGGTTGAGCCAGGAGTGGATGACGCCGTCACCGGGGCGCAGGGAGACGCCGCCGCGGTTGGTGATGAACTCCGGCAGGGTGTGCTGCAGCTTGATGTCCACCGGCTTGGGGTAGGCGGCGGTGTGGCAGAAGGACTGCATCACCAGGTCGGCGGAGAAGCCCAGGCAGGCCAGCTCCTTGAGCTCGTCGCGGGTCATGGCGCCGGTGGTGTCCTGAGAGCCGACGGTGGTCATGCGCGGCTCGCAGTAGGTGCCGGGGCGCACGCCCTCGACGCCGCAGGCCTTGCCCACCATCTTCTGCGCCAGGGTGTAGCCCTTGCCAGTGTCGGCGGCAGGCTGCGGGCGGGTAAAGAGCTCGGAGGGGTCCAGGGCCAGGGCCTCACGGGTCTTGTCGGTGAGGTTACGGCCAATGATCAGCGGGATACGGCCACCGGCGCGCACCTCGTCCGACATGGTGCTGGGCTTGAGGTCGAACTCGGCGATCACCTCACCGGCCTCGTTGTAGACCTTGCCCTCGAACGGCTTGATGGTGATCACATCGCCCATGGCCATCTTCTCGACGTCGCACTCGATGGGCAGGGCGCCGGAGTCCTCGGCGGTGTTGAAGAAGATCGGCGCGATCTTGCCACCGATCACCACCCCGCCCTGGCGCTTGTTGGGCACGTAGGGGATGTCATCGCCCATGTGCCAGAGCACCGAGTTGATGGCGGACTTGCGCGAGGAGCCGGTACCGACCACATCGCCGACGAAGGCCAGTGGCAGGCCCTTGGCCTTGAGTTCGGCGATCTTCTCCAGCGCATCGGGCATCTTCGCCACCAGCATCGCCTTGGCGTGCAGCGGGATGTCGGGGCGACTCCAGGCCTCGGAGGCCGGCGAGAGGTCGTCGGTGTTGGTCTCGCCCGGCACCTTGAATACGGTGACCTTGATCTCCTCGGCCAGGGGCGCACGGTCGGTGAACCACTCCGCCTCGGCCCAGGAGTCGACCACGGCACGGGCCGCGGCGTTGCCGCCCTTGGCCTTCTCCATCACGTCGTGATAGGCGTCGGCCACCAGCAGGGTCTTCTTCAGGGCAGTGGCAGCGATGTCGGCCAGCTCGGCGTCATCCAGCAACTCCACCAGCGGGGCCACGTTGTAGCCACCGGCCATGGTGCCCAGCAGCTCGGTAGCGCGGGCCTTGTCGATCAGTGGGGAGCTGGCAGCTCCCTTGGCGATATCGGCGAGGAAGGCGGCCTTGACGTAGGCGGCATCGTCGACGCCCGGCGGCACGCGGTGAACGAAGAGCTCGACGAGGGTCTCCTCCTCGCCGGCGGTCGGATTTTTCAGCAGTTCCACCAGGGCGGCGGTCTGTTCGGCGTTCAGCGCCAGCGGCGGCAGCCCTTCGGCCTCGCGCTCGGCAACATGCTTCCGATATTCTTCAAGCATTTCAATACCTTAAGAAAGTGTCACAAATAACCACGGCAAGCGTGGCGCGGAAAAACCCGCCTATAATAGCGCATCCACCGGATCTGGGCCTCATCCACGCCGTTCATGCACGCTGGGGACGAGGCGTGTAAAATGCCGCTTTTCCGATTTTGACCCATTCGACCCTGGAGCAGGCATGGACCTTTCCGCACTCACCGCCATTTCCCCCGTTGACGGCCGCTACGGCCCCAAGACCGAGTCGCTGCGCCCCATCTTCAGCGAGTACGGCCTGATCCGTCACCGCGTGCAGGTGGAGGTACGCTGGCTGCAGAAGCTGGCTGCCACCGCCGAGATCGCCGAGGTCCCCGCCTTCTCCGGGCACACCAACAACCTGCTCGACGGCATCATCGACAACTTCTCCGAGGAGGATGCCCAGCGGGTCAAGAACATCGAGCGCACCACCAACCACGACGTGAAGGCGGTGGAGTACTTCCTCAAGGAGAAGATCGCCGGCAACGCCGAGCTGGAGGCCGTCAGCGAGTTCATCCACTTCGCTTGCACCTCCGAAGACATCAACAACCTCTCCTATGCGCTGATGCTGCGCGAGGCGCGCACCGCGGCCATCCTCCCCGAGTGGGATACCGTCATCGATGCCATCCGCGACAAGGCCCATGAGTACGCCGAGCAGCCGATGCTCTCGCGCACCCACGGCCAGCC
>JBFFRO010000295.1:0-2567 GCA_041572995.1 Thiohalomonadaceae bacterium | reverse complement strand
TCTTGCTAATGTAGCCGGCCGAGAGCGAGCGGATCAGCGCGCCGGCGATGGCTAGGGTGGCGCCGACAAGGCCGCGGCACTCGCTGAGCGGGGCGACGGTGATCGGTTCGATGAAGAAGCAGTAGGCGAACAGCGAGAAAAAGGTGATCTGCGCCACCTTGACGCGGATTCGGCCGAAGAAATGGGCGTTAAGCATGTCTATTGGTTGTCCAGAAGTTCGCGGAAATAGGCGATGGTTTTCGGTAGTCCCTGATCCAGGGTGATGCCCGGCTCCCAGTCCAGCTTCTCCCTGGCCAGGGTGATGTCGGGGCGGCGCACCTGCGGGTCGTCCTGCGGCAGCGGATTATGCACGATCTGC
Organism: Thiohalomonadaceae bacterium; assembly: GCA_041572995.1. Classification (GTDB taxonomy): domain Bacteria; phylum Pseudomonadota; class Gammaproteobacteria; order Thiohalomonadales; family Thiohalomonadaceae; genus JBFFSW01. Next base: position 2,209 of record JBFFRO010000295.1, on the reverse strand, counting down.
GAGCAGGAGCCCGTGAGGGCAATCACCTTCTCGGCGAGCTCCATGATGGTGAATTCGCCGGGGTTGCCGGTGTTGACCGGACCGGTGAACTCATCGGGCGAGTTCATCAGCCGCACGAAGGCCTCGATGAGGTCATCGACGTAGCAGAAGGAGCGGGTCTGCTGCCCCTCACCGTAGACGGTGATCTCCTCGCCGCGCAGCGCCTGGATGACGAAGTTGGAGACCACGCGCCCATCGTTGGGATGCATCTTGGGACCGTAGGTGTTGAAGATGCGGGCGATCTTGATCCGCACTCCGTGCTGGCGGTGGTAGTCAAAACACAAACTCTCGGCGGCGCGCTTGCCCTCGTCGTAGCAGGAGCGGATACCGTGCGGGTTGACGTTGCCCCAGTAGGACTCCGGCTGTGGGTGAACCTTGGGGTCACCGTAGGTCTCGGAAGTGGAGGCGTGCATCAGCTTGGCGCCGCAGCGCTTGGCCAGTCCCAGCATGTTGATGATGCCGAGTACGCTGGTCTTCATGGTGTGGATCGGGTCGTGCTGGTAGTGCGGCGGCGAGGCGGGGCAGGCGAGGTTGTAGATCTCGTCCACCTCCAGATAGATCGGCTCGACGATGTCGTGGCGAATCACCTCAAAGTAGGGATGGTCCTCCAGGTGACGGATGTTGTCGCGGCTGCCAGTGAAGAAGTTGTCCAGGCAGAGCACCTCGTGGCCGTCGTTCAGCAGCCGCTCACACAGGTGCGAGCCGAGGAAGCCGGCGCCGCCGGTGACCAGGATGCGCTTGCGCAGGCTGTAGTTTTCCATCTTAGCCCTCGATGATGCCGCGGCCGATGCCGCTGTAGTGGATCCCCTTGGCCACCATCTGCGCCGGCTCGAACTGGTTGCGGCCGTCGAAGATCACCGGGCTCTTCAGCTGGCCCTTGATGAGCTCGAAGTCGGGGTTGCGGAACGGCTTCCACTCGGTCACTAGCACCATCGCATCACAGCCATCGAGGGCATCGTACTGGTGCTCGAAGAGGGTGATGGAGCCGTTGTCGAACCATTCGCCGGGCAGTTCGCGCTGGAAGGTCTCGTGGGCCACCGGGTCGTGGCACTGCACCCGCGCACCGGCTTCGATCAGCGAACGGATCAGCACCAGGGAGGGGGCCTCGCGCATGTCGTCGGTACCCGGCTTGAAGGCCAGGCCCCAGATGCCGAAGTTGAGGCCGTCAAGCTTGCCGCCGTAGTGGGCCTGAATCTTCTCGAACAGGCGGTGTTTCTGCGCCTCGTTGCGGCGCTCCACCGCATCCAGCAGCCAGGGGGCCATGTCGGCCTCGTGGGCCATGCGCTGCAGCGCCTTTACATCCTTGGGGAAGCAGGAGCCGCCGTAGCCGCAGCCAGGGTAGATGAAGTGGTAGCCGATGCGCGAGTCCGAGCCGATACCCAGGCGCACGTTCTCCACATCCACACCGAGGCGCTCGCACAGCGCGGCGACCTCGTTCATGAAGGAGATCTTGGTGGCGAGCATGGCGTTGGCAGCGTACTTGGTCATCTCCGCATCGCGCACGCCCATGGAGACGATCACCTCGTGATTGCGCATGAAGGGGTGGTAGAGCTCACGCATCATCGCGTCGGCCTGCTCGTGCTCGCAGCCGATGACCACGCGGTCGGGGCGCATGAAGTCATCGACCGCGGCGCCTTCTTTGAGGAATTCCGGGTTGCTGACCACATCGAACCGGATATCCGAACCGCGCTTCTCCAGCTCCGCCTGCACGGTGGCGCGCACCTTATCGGCGGTGCCCACCGGCACGGTGGATTTGTCGACGATAACGTTATAGGGCTTAACGATATGCTGGCCCAGCTCGGCGGCCACCGCCAGCACGTACTGCAGGTCGGCGGAGCCGTCCTCGCCGGGCGGGGTGCCGACGGCGATGAAGTGGACATCGGCATCCTGCACCGCCTCTTTCAGCGAGGTGGTGAAGCGCAGGCGCCCCTCCTTGTAGTTGCCCTCCACCAGTGGCTCCAGGCCCGGCTCGTAGATGGGCAGGATGCCGTTTTTCAGGCCCTCAATCTTGGCCTCGTCGATATCGACGCAGGTGACGGTGTGGCCCATTTCGGCGAAACAGGCGCCGGTGACCAGGCCGACGTAGCCGGTACCGATGACGACGATTTTCACGCGGAATACCCTTTTTGCTTCATACAGATATTGGTAACGGCGAATGATACCACGATAG
>JBFFRO010000294.1:0-2570 GCA_041572995.1 Thiohalomonadaceae bacterium | reverse complement strand
CCAGATAAAGCCACCGCCATCGCCGCGACAGATCCGCCGTCGCGCTCTGGTGCTGGGGGTGGTGATTTACTTTTTCTGTCTCTTCATCTACCTGCTGCGTCCGCAGTTGCTGGAGGATATCGAGGGACGTCTGCTGGATGCCCGTTTTAAGTATCGCGGCGCTGTCGCCACCTCGGGGCTGGTGAGCGTGGTGGCGGTGGATGAGGCCAGCCTGGAGCGACATGGGCGCTGGCCCTGGTCGCGGGAGAAGTTGGCGGAGTTGATCCGCCGCATCGACGCGGCGGGGGCCGAGACCATTGCCCTGGATATCGTCTTCTCCGAACCTCAGCCACTGCTGGATGATTCGCTGCTGGCCCTGCTGGAGCCGGGCCAGCAGGAGACCCTGCATCAGCAGCTGGCCGGAAAGTCCCCAGACGAGCAGCTGGCCGCGGCCATCTTTGATGCCGGCAAGGTGATCAACGGCCGCTTTTTCTACCTCTCGCCGCAACCCGGTGAGCCCGCCATTGCCTCCGATCCGGTGGATGTGTTGCTGGCCCGGGTGGAAGATTTTCCCGCCATCGACGCCCTGGGGGTGCGTGAGAGTATCCCGCCGATCACCGCAGCGGCAGAGGGCAGCGGATTTTTTAACTTTATCCCCGGGCGTGACGGCCTCATCCGTGAGGCCTTCCTGTTGATGCGCTATGGCGAGGATCTCTACCCCTCGCTGGCACTGCGTTCCCTGGCGCACTATCTGGGCGGGGCGCAGATTGTGGTGCGTGCCGAGGAGTTCGGCATCAGCTCGGTCACCCTTGACGATTACCCCCTGCCGCTGAACGAGCTGGGTGGCTTTGTCCTCAACTATCGCGGCCCCCCCGGCACCATCGACACCATCTCCGCCGCCGACCTGCTCGAGGGCAAGCTGAAGGACGGTGCGCTGGCGGGCAGGCTGATTATTCTCGGGGTGACGGCCATCGGCGTCTACGATGCTCACTCCACCCCCTTTGGTCCCTCGTTTCCTGGCCTTGAGATCCAGGCCAACGTGGTGGAGAACCTGATCGCCGGGGACTTCATCCACAACACCGCCTGGGAGGCGCTCACCGACCTGTTGGTGATGGCGCTGATGGTGTTTGCCTGCGTGCTGGTACTGCCAAGGCTCCCCTCGAGTCGGCCCCGCTTCCTCTTCTCGTTGATGCTGTTGACCGTCTACGCTGCGATCAACTTTCAGCTCTTCTCCAGCGATCAGCTGTGGCTGAATCTCGCCTACCCGCTGCTGGCCTGGACCCTCAGCTACTCCAGCACGACGCTGCTGCTGGCGGTGCAGGTGGAGCATCGCTACTCCACGGTGCACAAGGCCTTCCAGTTCTATCTGCAGCCCGATCTGGTCAACCAGCTGACCCAGCGCCCGGATTTGTTGCACTTCGGCGGCGAACAGAAGCGGCTGACGATCCTGTTCTCGGACATCCGTAACTTCACCAATCTTTCCGAGTCCATGACTCCGCAGCAGCTGGCCAAGTTCATGCAGTGCTACATGGACCCGATGACCGAGGAGGTGCTCAACCACCGGGGCACCCTGGATAAGTACATCGGCGATGCGGTGATGGCGATCTACGGGGCGCCGTTGCCGGTGGAGGAGCATCCGCGCGATGCCTGCGAGTCGGCACTGGCCATGATCGCCGCGTTGGAACACATCGAGCCCTGCTGTCCCGATCTACACCACATCTTTCCCATTCGCATCGGTGTCGGTGTTCACACCGGCGATGTGGTGGTCGGTAACCTCGGCTCCAGCTTCCACTTCACCTATACGGTGCTGGGGGACAATGTGAACCTGGCCTCGCGCCTGGAGGGGCTGACCAAGCAGTACGGTGTGAGCATCTTAGTGAGCGAGGCGACACGCTCCGATGTGGCCGATGAGTACGAGTTTCGCGAACTGGATGTGGTGCGGGTGAAGGGTAAGCAGCATCCGATCCGTATCTTTGAGTTGCGTGCCCACAAGGGGCTGGAGAGTCGTCCGGATTTCGTCAATGCCTGGAACGAGGCCCTGGCCGCCTTCCGCGCACGGCGCTGGGAGGAGGCGCTGGAGCGATTCGAGAATCTTGAGCTAGAGGAGGGGGGGGATGCCGGCTGCCGCCTCTATGCCCAGCGCGCCTCCCACTATCGTGACAATCCTCCACCTGATGATTGGGATGGCGTGGCCACCTTTACCACCAAGTAGTTCGCTTCGCTATACTGTATCCTCGCCTACGTTTCAAAATTAACATTAAGTTGATTCGGTAATTTATTGATATGAAAGAGATTAATGTGCTCATGGTCTGTATGGGCAATATCTGTCGATCCCCCCTGGCCCACGGTCTATTTGAGCACCTTGTAGAGCAGGAGGGGCTGTCGGATCGCATTCGTGTCGACTCGGCCGGTACCCATGCCTATCACGTCGGTGAGCAGCCCGATCCACGCTCACAGGAGACGGCCCTGCGCCGCGGCGGCATCGACCTGAGTCAGCAGCGGGCGCGCAAGGTACGGGCGGAGGATTTCGAGCGCTTCGACTATGTATTAGCGATGGATGCGGAGAACTATCACAACCTGCAGCGGATCTG
>JBFFRO010000293.1:0-2571 GCA_041572995.1 Thiohalomonadaceae bacterium | reverse complement strand
AGGGGAGGGCATCGCCGCACGCCTGCTCACCTGGTATGACCGCCACGGCCGCAAGGGGCTGCCTTGGCAACAGCAGCGCAACCCCTACCGGGTGTGGGTCTCGGAGATCATGCTGCAGCAGACCCAGGTCGCCACGGTGATCCCCTACTTTGAGCGCTTCATGCACAGCTTTCCCACCCTGGAGGCCCTGGCCGCGGCCGACGAAGAGGCGGTGCTGGCCCACTGGAGCGGTCTGGGCTACTACTCCCGTGCCCGCAATCTGCACGCCACGGCCCAACAGGCACTCGCCGAACACAACGGCCTGCCCGAGGATACCGAAGCGCTCATCGCCCTGCCCGGCATCGGCCGCTCCACCGCCCACGCCATCCTCGCCCAGGCCCACGGCCGCTGCCTGCCCATCCTCGACGGCAACGTCAAAAGGGTACTGGCCCGCTACCATGCCGAGCCCGGCTGGCCGGGTAGCACGGCGGTGCAGAAGCGGCTCTGGGCCCACGCCGAGGCCCACATGCCCGCCGAGCGCTGTGCCGACTACACCCAGGCGATCATGGACCTGGGCGCCATGCTCTGCCGCCGCAAGGCCGATTGTGACGCCTGCCCGCTGAGCAGCGACTGCGCCGCCCGGGCACAGGACAAAGTGGCCGACTACCCCCAGCCCAAGCCTCGTAAAACCCTGCCCGAACGGCACACCAACATGCTTATCCTGCGCGATGGTTCCGGACGTGTCCTCATGGAGCGACGCCCCCCCAGCGGTATCTGGGGTGGGCTCTGGAGCCTGCCCGAGTACGATGGAGATGAGCTGCAGGAGCTGACCACTGATCGTCAGCCGCTGCAGCCCTTCAGACATACCTTCAGCCACTTCCGCCTGCATGTGCAGCCCTGGCTCATCAAGGGCGAAACACCGCAGGTCAACGACCGCCCGCAACGCTGGGACAGCCCCGAGGCCTGGCTACAGGCGGGGATCCCCGCGCCCATCGGCAGGTTGCTTAAATCCCTGGCATAAAAAAACGCGGGCCGTGGCCCGCGTTCGTATTGCTAACCGCTCACGGCTACAGCGTAGCCCAGGTGGTCACCATAAGATATTCGTAGATGCCATCGCCGTCGAAATCCCCTTCGATCTGCACATTGATCGCATCCAGTGCAGTCACCTTCACCTTGGCCTTATCGGCGCCGGTAATCACCATCACCCCCTGGTACGGATAGAAGTCACCGGGAGCCGTCACGAAAGGTAGCGTGGTCGCCACACTGATCACACCGCCAATGGCAGCGCTTTGCACGGTGTAATTTATGCTGTTGCTCCACTCCCCAGTCGCGTAATCCTGAGAGTCGCTGATCTCATACTGGCTCAAGGTCAGGTCGCCGCTAACGCCACCGATCATACTGGTCATGGCCAGCGCCTTTCCGCGAATACCCGCGGTATACGTCAGCCCATCATCACTCTCGCTGAGGCGGACATCACCATCCAGCTGAATGTAGTCCGCGCCATTACTGAGGCGATATGCGTTATAACTGAGTGCCATGCCGACAGCGTAGGCAGGAGTCGCCGTCAGCACGTCACCACTAACGGTGGTAAAGGTCAGTGACAGACTGCCCGTCATGACCCCGGACAGCTCGGCACACTGACTAAAGCTGATGGTAAAGGCGTCGCCGACGGTGGGGGCCACGTTCGAGGCGACATTCGCTGTAACGCTCATGCTGCCACCGAGACCGCAGGCTATCGTCGTGGTGCTGGTTAGCAGCGGCTGGAAACGGCCACTAACCCCTCGCATGCGGGCATTCATCATATCCGCGTGTCCGCGCACCATGTCGATCAGCGGCGAGCTGGCCTGGGCTGGCTCGGCGGCGAGGATCACCGCCGTACTACTGGAGACGGAGCTGATATCAAGATTCATGGCCAGAGAGGCAAGCTGCGCGGCATTCGCCTCAGTGACCGCGACGGTAGGGGTAGGCGCGCTAGGCACAGCGGCCTCGTCACCACCGCCGCCTCCACATGCCGTCAGCAAGCTGACCAGCGCAAAGAAAGAAATACCGTGTTTTAATCTTTTCCTTGATATAGCCATTCCGTAGCTCCTTTTTTTGCTGAATGTCTATTCTCGTCCACTGGTCCCCGGAGTCAAGTTTTGGTATAAAGTTGAGCTCTTTTGTCGGAATGAAACATTCAGGAGTCGAACGTGAGTCGCATGGTCAACTGCGTGAAGCTGGGTAAAGAGGCCGAGGGCCTGGAGCGCGCGCCCTATCCGGGTGAGCTGGGTCAGCGCATCTTCGAGAACATCTCCAAGGAGGCGTGGCAGATGTGGCTGGGCACCCAGACCAAGCTGATCAACGAGTACCGCCTCTCCGCCATCGACCCCAACCACCAGCAGATGCTGCGAAACGAGATGGAGAAGTTCCTCTTCGGTGGCGGAGAGGATTTCCAGCCCCCGGCCCAATAAGCGCTAATCGGCGGCTAGGCTTGACTTTGCTCGGCCCAGCCGCTTAAATAGCCGCCTTTCCGGCCGGGTAGCTCAGTTGGTAGAGCAGGGGATTGAAAATCCCCGTGTCGGCGGTTCGATTCCGTCCCCGGCCACCATATTT
>JBFFRO010000292.1:0-2573 GCA_041572995.1 Thiohalomonadaceae bacterium | reverse complement strand
CGTTAATCGGTTTAAAGCTGTCCAGGTCCATGAACAGCACCGCCATCATCGTGCCATCGCGCCGGCTACTGGCCATGGCCAGGCCGAGGCGGTCATAGAGCAGGTTGCGATTCAGCAGGCCGGTGAGGGGGTCGGAGCTGGCCAGCTTGCGCAGGCGCGCCTCGGTGCCCTGCTGCTCGGAGAGCAGGGAAAAGATGCCGATATAGTGATTGAGGCTGCCATCGGGGCGATAGATGGCGCTGATACACAACCACTCGGGGAACAGTTCACCGTTTTTGTGGCGGTTCCAGATCTCCCCCTCCCAGCGCCCCGTCTGCTCCAGCGTCTGCCACATACTGGCGTAGAAGTCGGGCCCGTGGCGGCCGGAGGAGAGCATGGAGGGATTCTGTCCCTCGACCTCCTCGGCGCTATAACCGGTCAGCTCGCTAAAGCCACGGTTGACGCTGATGATCGTCCCCTGTGCATCGGTGATCAGCACGCCGTTGCTGGCGGTCTCCATCACCTTGGCATGCAGGCTCAGGCGCTCCAGCAACTGCTCTTCCTGCATGCGGCTACGGGCCAGGCGCCAAGTTATCGCGGCCAGGAAGATCAGTGCGAGGCCCAGCCCGGTTGCGTAGAGACCCAGGTGTTCACGCACCAGGGTGCCAACGAACTGCTCCGGGTAGTGCAGGAGCAGCAGCCATTCACTGTCGCGGGCATCGACGCCTCGGTAGGCCTGCTGGCGTGAGGCGGGGGATGAGGCGGTGGTCGCCTCGCCGGCCCTCAGGGTGGCGAAGCGAAAGAGGCCGGCTTCGCTCTCCAGGAGTCCTTCGCCCAGCTTGCGCATCTGTGTCCACAGGTTCGGGTGCTGGAGATCGAAACGTTCATCACGCTCGAACATAAAGCCCCATTCACGCGAGGGGTCGCTGGAGAGCAGCCAGTAACCGTCGCGGTTGAGTAGGGAGAGTTCGGCGCGGTGGTGCTGGCTGGCCCTGAGGTTATCGAGCATCAGCGAGGCCTGGTAGTTGAAGACCATCAGGCCGTTGCGCTCACCGTGGGCATCCACGGTTGGGGTGATAAAGCGCAGCATGGGTCGGTGTGGCTCTTCGACCTGGCCATGCTCGATGTTCAGGTCCAGCGGCGAGATGTAGACCTCGCCGGGCTTGAGCTTCAGGCCGTTCTGGACATAGTAGCGGTTGGACTTGTCCTGTAACTGACCGTGCGCGCAGATCTCGGTGACGCCATCCCGGTGGTTGATGCGCAGGCGCTCATGGCCGCTATTGTCCAGCCAGCGCACCTGGTCGTAGCGCTGCGCGTGGCGGACGAAGGCGGCGATGTCCGCCGTGGAGGCGGCACGCTGCTGTGGATCATCGCTGGTGATGAAGCGGCGCAGGCTCTCGCTCTCGGCCAGGTAGTGCAGCTCGGGAATGGCCCCGGTGACATCCCGCTGCAGCGAGGCGACGGCCAGCTCGATCTGCTGTTCCAGCTCGTGGCGCAGCATGGTCTTTTCATGGCGCAGGTCGATGGCGAGATAAATACCCACCGCGGCAAGGAACAGCAGAGAAAAAGGGAGGAAGACCCGCAGGAAGCGGGCGGTAATGCGGCCTCCCTCCTGGGAATGGGCTTTCCTGCTGCTGGGCACTAGGCCTCCTCGTAATTGAGGGTCTAACGATCTTTATAACACAGGGTATCGGCTAGCTACAGTTAGGCCCTGGCGTGGGGCCGCCGGGGGTCAGAGGGTCTGAAGATTGGCGTAGGCCAGCACCAGCCATTTGCTGCCGACCTCGTCGAAGGCCACCTGCACCCGTGCCTGAGCGCCGCTGCCCTCGGCGGCCAGCAGGGTGCCCTCGCCGAACTTGGCGTGGCTGACGCGCATGCCCACGTACATCCCCTCCTGGCTCTCCACCTCCATGGCCTGGCCGCCGCCGTGCCACAGCGCCTCGCTGTCGCCGCGCACGCGCACCTCCTGCAGGTACTCCTCGGGGATCTCGCGAATAAAGCGCGAGGGGCGGGAGTAGTTCTCCTGGCCGTAGAGGCGGCGCACCTCGGCATAGGTAAGGAAGAGGCGGCGCATGGCGCGGGTCATGCCGACGTAGGCGAGGCGGCGCTCCTCCTGCAGGCGGTCCGGGTCTTCGGAGGACATCTTGTGCGGGAACAGCCCCTCCTCCAGGCCGACCAGGAACACCAGCGGGAACTCCAGCCCCTTGGCGCTGTGCAGGGTCATCAGCTGCACGCAGTCCTCCCACTCCTCGGCCTGGCCCTCGCCGGCCTCCAGGGCGGCGTGGGCGAGGAAGGCGGTGAGCGGCTGCATGTCGCCGTGCTCCTGCTCGTCGAACTCGAACTGCCGGGCGGCGTTCTCCAGCTCCTTGAGGTTCTCCAGGCGCTGCTGGCCGCGCTCGCCCTTCTCCTTCTGGTAGTGCTCGATGAGGCCGGAGGCGGCGATCACCTGGGCGGCCTGCTCGTGCAGCACCAGTTCGCCGCTCTCCACGTCCATTTTGTCGATGAGGTTGATGAAGGCGGCCAGGGCGTTGCGGGCGCGGGCAGTCAGCTCGTCGCCGGAGGCCAGCGCCACCGCCGCCTGCCACAGGGAGAGG
>JBFFRO010000291.1:0-2577 GCA_041572995.1 Thiohalomonadaceae bacterium | reverse complement strand
GATCACCCCGCCGTTGACCGCCGAGAGCACCTCGGGACGCGGCGCGCCGGCCTCCAGCAGCTTGCTCGGCGGGATGATTGCCCCCTCCTCCTCCAGCGAGGATGAGATCGGCATGGAACCCGGCGAATCACAGCCGATATCTGCGTGATGGGCGCGGTTGGCGACAAAGCCCAGCAACTCACCCTCGACAAACAGCGGCGCAATCAGGGTCACATCCGGCAGGTGGGTGCCGCCCATGAAGGGGTCGTTGACCACCACCATGTCCCCCTCGGTCCAGTTGACGGCGGCGACGATATCGGCCATGGCGTAGGCCATGGAGCCCAGGTGCACCGGGATATGCGCCGCCTGCGCGCAGAGGCCGCCATCGGCGTCGAACACCGCGCAGGAGAAGTCGAGGCGGTCCTTGATGTTGGGGGAGAAGGCGCTGCGGCGCAGCACCGCCCCCATCTCATCACAGACCGCCTCAATACGGCTGGAGAAAAGGCTGAGTTCTATCGCATCCATGGCGTGCAGCATAGCAAAGCTCTGCCCATGGGGTCCGCCCCAAACGCCAACGGGGCGGTGCCGAGTTTCCCCGGCACCGCCCCGTCATCGCTGCGTTCCCGGAGGCTAGAAACGGTAACCGATATTCACACCGGCGGAACGCTCAGAGAGCGACACCGCCGCACCGGGCATGTTGGGGTCGGTGGCCGGTGCGACCAGGCGCTTCTCCGGCACCAGCATATAGTGCAGGGCCAGCTCCCAGTGGCGGTTGAGGGCCACGTCCATACCGACGCTGTAGTGGCTCTCGACAATGCCGGGCAGAATCAGGTTGCGGCTCACCGCTTCCTCAGCGAAGGGGGACTTGGCGTAGTTGTAACCCGCGCGCAGATTGATCCCCTCGCTCAGGGCATAGGCCACTCCCAGGGCATAAACGGTCTGGTCCTCCCAGCCCGGGTCCATAGCCACCTGCATACCCCCGGGGCCTTCCACCGCCAGGGTGTCCATGGTGTCGGACCAGTTGATCCACTTCACATCGGCCGAGACGGTCAGGGCGTCGTTCACTGCCACGGCGATGCCGAGGGCGGCCTGCTGGGGGAAGTCCAGATCCAGCTTGTAGGTGCCAGCCGGGGCCTCGGCACCAGGGCCGTTACTGATATCACCGAAGCCGAGGCGGTACTCCATGGGCGCGAATTGCTGCTTGGACTTGTAGTTCAGGCCCAGGGTGATGCGCTCGTTCACATCAAACAGCACACCCAGGCCGAGGCCCAAGCCAAAGCCACTGGCGCCGCGACTAAGGTCGAAGTTCTGCATCACCGTCTCGGCACTGCCATCGGCGTTGGTGTCGGCGCTGACCCGCTGCTTGAAGGCGACGGCCTGGTAGTCGATGTTCAGGCTAACGCCGACGCTATAGCGGCTGTTCACTTTCCAGGCCACGGCCGGGGCCATCTGCCAGAAGCTGATATTGCTGTACCCCTCCCAGTACATATCGGGGTTGGGCATCGGCGAGGCAGGCATCATCAGGGTGCCGGCATAGTCCACGCCCATACCCGAGGTACCGAACATGCCTCCGCCGAAGTAGAGCTGGCTATTGGCGCTGGTCGGTGCGGTCCAGCCGATGGCAGGCACGCCGTAGAGGCCGGTACCGCTCTCGCCCACATCACCGCCCATGGCGCTGAAGTCGGCGCTGCGGCTCGGCATAAAGGCCTCCATGGAGAAGTCGGTGCGGCTGTCGATGCGGGCCAGGCCGGCCGGGTTGGTCACCGCGGTCATCGCGCTCCTGGGGTTGGCGGTCACCGCACCGCCCAGGCTTTTCTGGTAGGCACCGACGCCGATGAGCTGGTAACCGTTGGTGGCAGAGGCGGAAAGGGGCAGCATGGCGAGCAGGGTCGCCACGCCCAGAGGGCGAGCAGGGAAGATTGTCATGGGTTGTCCTGATTATCTATCGTTTTAGGTATTCAAGTCACCTCCTTGCGAGCTTGCTGACCGCTAAGTCAATTAGCGAATCAGAATATTAACGTACTTTACTGAGCATAAAAAACCGCGACAGGCCCGTTTCGGGCCGCCCTGTGATAGTTTCGTGATCAAGCCGCTCTATTCTTGTAAACCATGGCAACAAGGAGCTTTCCCATGGCCCCGTGCATCCTGGTCGTCGAGGACGACCCCGACATCGCCGAACTGGTGGCCCTGCACCTGCGGGACGAGGGCTACGCCGTGGAACTGGCCGCCGACGGCACTCAGGGCCTCGCGCGCGCCTCCTCCGGCGACTTCGACCTGCTGGTGCTGGACCTGATGCTGCCGGGGCTGGACGGCCTTTCCATCTGCCGCGAACTGCGCGCGGCGGAGCGCTACCTGCCCATCCTCATGCTCACCGCCAAGTCCACCGAGCTGGACCGGGTGCTGGGGCTGGAGCTGGGGGCCGATGACTACCTCACCAAGCCCTTTAGCATCCGTGAGCTGGTGGCCCGGGTGAAGGCGCTGCTGCGCCGCCAAAGTGCCATGGGACAGAGCACGGAATCGGAGGGGGCTGCCGAGGAGCGCCCCATCGATCTGGGTGGGCTGCACATCGACCCGTTGCGCCGCGAGGTCAGCGTGAAG
>JBFFRO010000290.1:0-2580 GCA_041572995.1 Thiohalomonadaceae bacterium | reverse complement strand
CGCCGCGGCCGAACAGATCCGTGATCGCCTGCAGGCCATGCAGGGTGGCACCATCGCCATCGGGTTCGGCGGCAACCCCAAGGAGCCCTCGGCGATGCGTGGCGGGCCGATGTTCGAGTTCCTCTTCGGCATCGACACCCTGCTGCGCAAGCAGGGTCGCCGTGACAAGTTCAAGCTGGTCTTTTTCAGCCCAGCACCGGAGCCGGGCAAGCGCCTGGGGGAGAAGGCGGTCAAGGGACTGCTTACAGCGATGGCCAAGCGCGACATCGAGACCCACCTCGGTCACAAGATGAAGGGCTTCGAGGTGGACAAGGTGATCACCGAGGGGGGCGAGTTTGCCGCTGATCTGATCCTCTTCATGCCGGGCATGACCGGCAACGCCTGGTTCGATAACACCGAACTGCCCCGTTCCGAGGGCGGCCTGTTGAAGGCGGATATTCACTGTCGCGTCGAGGGCGCCGAGCGGGTCTACGTGGCCGGTGACTCCGGTTCCTTCCCCGGTCCCGAGTGGATGCCCAAGCAGGCGCACATGGCCGACCTGCAGGCCAAGGCCGCCTGCGCCAATATCGTCGCTGAGCTCAATGGCAGCGAGGCGCGTGAAACCTACAAGGTGGAGCTGATGTGTATTGTCGACTCCATGGACAAGGGGATGTTTGTCAGCCGCAACATCAAGGGCGGACTGATGCTGCCCAACTGCCGACTCATGCACTGGGCCAAGCGCTTCTTCGAGTGGTGGTACCTGCGCCAGTACCGCTAAGCGCGACTCCGCATGCTTGATACTCTGCCTCAACTTCAGGCGATCGCCTTTCCGGCGATGCGCCGCGGGCCGCTGCACACCCTGCAGGTGAATCTCGGCTATCGCTGCAATCTGCAGTGTCAGCACTGTCATGTGAATGCCGGGCCCCGGCGTACCGAGGCACTCAGCGACGAGAGTGTTGAGGCGCTGTTCGCCCTGCTGGAGATGGGGGGCGTGAACACCCTGGACCTGACAGGGGGGGCGCCTGAGTTGCATCCCCGTTTTCGCGAAATCGTCGAGCGCGCACGCGCCCTTGGATTGCAGGTGATGGAGCGCAGCAACCTCTGCATTCTGGAGGAGCCGGGGCAGGAAACACTGGCGGAGTTTCTGGCTGCCAACGGCGTCGAGGTGATCGCCTCCTTGCCCTGCTACCTGCAGGAGAATGTCGATACCCAGCGTGGCGATGGCACCTTCGAGGCCAGCATCCGTGGCCTTCGCCGACTCAATGCGCTGGGCTATGGTTCGGATAGCGATAAACAGCTCAACCTGGTGTTTAACCCGCAGGGGGCGGTACTGCCACCGGGCCAGGCTGAACTGGAAACGGATTATAAAAAGCAGTTGCATGAGCGTTACGGTATTCGCTTTAACCGCCTCTTCACCATCACCAATATGCCGATTAAGCGCTTCGGTTCAACGCTGCTCTCCAGGGGGGAGTTCGACGGCTATATGCAGCTGCTGCAGGAGAACTTTCAGCCGCAGAATATCGATGGGGTGATGTGTCGGGGCCTGCTCAGCGTGGACTGGCGCGGACAACTCTACGACTGCGACTTCAACCAAATGCTCGAGCTGCCGCTGGATGCGGGGGGAGAGGTGCTGACCCTGGCCACAATCGACCTGGAGCAACTCGAAGGTCGTCCCATCCGGGTGGCGGGTCACTGCTACGGTTGCACCGCCGGGCAGGGGAGTAGCTGTGGCGGGGCGCTGTGAGGCTCTCCATTATTATTCCCACGCTGAATGATGCCGAGGCGCTGGCCGCGCTGCCTTCCTTCACTGCGGAGCTGATCGTTGCCGATGGCGGCAGCCGTGATGCGGTCGAGTCGGTTGCCGAGGCGATGGGGGCTCGGCTGGTCCGCTCTGCCCCCGGTCGTGGCGTGCAGATGAACGCCGGGGCGGCAGAGGCCAGTGGTGATGTGCTGCTCTTCCTGCATGCCGACACCTTGATGCCTGACAACTACCCCGCACGGATTGAACAGGCACTGGCCACGGGCCGGCAGTGGGGGCGATTCGACCTGCGCCTGAGCGGGATAAAGCCGATGTTTCGTCTGATTGAGCGGCTGATCAACTGGCGCTCACGCCTGACCGGGATCGCCAGCGGCGATCAGGCCATTTTCGTCAACAGCGAGGCCTTCAGTGCGGTGGGCGGTTACGAGGCGATCCCGCTGATGGAGGATCTGGCCCTCTGCCACGCTCTGAGAAAACGCTTCGGACGGCCCGCTTGTATTACAACACCGGTGATCACCTCCAGTCGTCGCTGGGAGCAGTTCGGTACCTGGCGCACCATTTTTCTTATGTGGCGGCTGCGCCTGAGCTACTACCTGGGGGCCTCGCCCGTCGCCCTGGCGGAGCGCTATCGTCGTGGTTGATGCCTGTATCCAGGTGTTCGCCAAGGCGCCCACTCCCGGCGAGGTCAAGACCCGCCTGATCCCGGCGCTGGGTGCGGCGGGCGCGGCCGAGCTGCACCGACGCCTGAGTGAGCGGCAGCTGCAGGCGCTCTCCACGGTGTCGGCGTCGGGCGAGTTGTGGTGTGCCCCGGATTGCGCGGACCCGTTTTTTCGCCACTGTTG
>JBFFRO010000289.1:0-2631 GCA_041572995.1 Thiohalomonadaceae bacterium | reverse complement strand
TCCTCTCCTGCTCGGCGGCGGTGACCCGTGACCTGCCCGCTGATGGTGAGCATGGACACCGGCTGTGGGCGGCCAAGCTGGCCACCGCTACGATACTGGCCGTGGCGGTGCTGATCGCCCTGACCGGTGCCGATTCGGTCTTTGCTCTGGTGCTGGATGCCTGGGGCCTGCTCGGCTCTGCCTTTACCCCGCTGGTGATCATGCACGCGCTCAACCGGCGTGTGGCCGAGCCACTGGCTATCGCCATGATTGTGGTGGGAGTCGGGGTGTTCCTGAGCTGGAAACTGCTGGGGCTGGGCGGGGTGCTCTATAGCGTCGCCCCCGGCATCCTCTCCGGGCTGCTGGTCTATGCGCTGGGCAGCCGTCTGTGGAGCCTTTCTGCAGCCGAGAATTAAGCGGCTATGCTTGAGGGGTATTGCAGAGAGGACTTCGTCGATGAAGGCTCACGAGACGATCAATTACGTGGAGTACCCGGCGCGGGATATTGAGGCGAGCAAGCGCTTCTTCGAGGCGGCCTTCGGCTGGTCCTTCGTCGATTATGGTCCGGATTACGCGGCCTTCGCCGACGAGGGACTGGACGGCGGCTTCTATCGTTCCGAGCTGAAGGCAGAGACCGCCTGTGGCAGTGCCCTGATCGTCTTTTACAGTGAGGCGCTGGAGGCGACCCTAGCCAAGGTAGAGTCGGCCGGTGGGGCGATCGTCAAACCCATCTTCGCCTTTCCCGGCGGCCGCCGCTTTCACTTTACCGAGCCCAGCGGCAACGAGTTCGCGGTGTGGTCGGATAAAGGCGCGGAGGTGTCGGCCTAGGCCTCTTCGGCACGCCCATACAGGTCATGCTCATCGGCGGCGGTGATGGTGGCATCCACCACATCGCCCGGCTCCAGCCCCTCACCGTTCTCAATGACCACCACGCCGTCGATCTCCGGGGCCTCGGCATAGCTGCGGCCGATGGCCTGGCCGTCTTCCACCTCGTCGATAATCACGGTGTAGTTGTTACCCACCCGCTGCTGCAGCTTGTCGGCACTGATCGCCGCCTGCACTTCCATGAAACGTTCCAGGCGCTCCTGCTTCAACTCCTCGGGGATCGCCCCATCGAGGGTGTTGGCGGCGGCCCCCTCCACCGGTGAGTAGGTGAAGGCGCCGGCGCGGTCCAGGCGTGCCTCTCGCATGAAGGTAAGCAGCTCCTCGAACTCCGTCTCGGTCTCGCCGGGGAAGCCGACGATGAAGGTGGAGCGCAGGGCGACCTCGGGGATCTGCGCACGCCACCCCTGGATACGGCGCAGCATGTTCTCCACATCCCCAGGGCGGCGCATCGCCTTGAGTACCCGCGGGCTGGCGTGCTGCAGCGGCAGGTCCAGATAGGGCAGTGCCAGTCCCTCGCCCATCAGTTCCACCAGGCGGTCCACCTTGGGGTAGGGGTAGAGGTAGTGCAGTCGTACCCAGGCACCGAGGTTACCCAGCTGGCGCACCAGGGTCTCGATGTCGCTCTTCAGCGGCCGCCCCTCCCAGAACTCGGTGCGGTACTTCACATCGACACCATAGGCAGCGGTGTCCTGGGCCACGATCAGCAGCTCCTGAACGCCGTCATTGACCAGCTTCTCCGCCTCTTCAAGGATGGCGCCGATGGGGCGGCTGGTGAGCTTGCCGCGCATGGAGGGGATGATGCAGAAGCTGCAGCTCTGGTTACACCCCTCGGCGATCTTGATGTAGGCGTAGTGGGGTGGGGTGAGTTTGATGCCGCCCGGCGGCACCAGGTCGGCGAAGGGGTCGTGGCTCGGTGGCAGGTGGTGGTGGATGGCCGCCATGGTTTCCTCCAGCGAGTCGGGACCGGTGATCGCCAGCACCTGCGGGTGGGCACTCTCCACCACCCCCTCCTTGGCCCCCAGGCAGCCGGTGACGATCACTCGGCCGTTCTCGGCCAGGGCCTCGCCGATGGTCTCCAGTGACTCCTCCACCGCCGCGTCGATAAAGCCGCAGGTGTTGACGATCACCAGCTCCGCATCGTCGTAGCTGGGGGCGATGTGGTAGCCCTCGGCTCGCAGGCGGGTGAGAATGCGTTCGGCATCGACGGTGGCCTTGGGGCAGCCGAGGCTGACGAAACCGACCTTGGGAATGGCGTGGGACATGGCGGATGGGCCTGATTGAAGGGCCGCCTATTTTACCCGCCGTGCGTGGCGATGAGAACCGCGGTGCTCAGTCGCTGGCTTTCAGGCGGGCGTTGAGGTCCTCGGCCTTGTGGCGCAGGGCCATCAGCTCGGGTATGGAGTGGCGTACCACCTGACAGCGCTCACAGACGTCGGTCATGGAGGCCCTGAGGGCCTCGTCGTCCTGGTCGCGGATCGCCGCCTTGCAGTCATCACAGAGGTCCTGCAGGGACTCCAGCAGCATGTTGTCTTGGGGAGTGAGTTCGCTCACGCGTCACCTCGTTGGCTCGTGTTAGGCTCTCATGATGTATTGAAGGCCTTATCGTTTAATAACACTCGATGCGGCGGCCCGTGTCAAAAGCTTTTCAGCCGCCGTGGACACCCCTGGAGAGATGACGATGCAACGACGACAACTGGGACGCAGTGACATCCAGGTCAGCCTCATCGGCCTGGGCACCATGACCTTCGGCGAGCAGAACAGCGAGGC
>JBFFRO010000288.1:0-2648 GCA_041572995.1 Thiohalomonadaceae bacterium | reverse complement strand
GCTGACCGACACCTGGGCAGAGATATCGCCCAGCTGCACGGGCCTTGAGGCCGCCTCCAGCAATCGCTCAAGAATCGGACTAACCGGCTCATCGGCACTCAGATCAAGCAGGACACCGACAAACTCGTCACCACCAACACGGGCCAGCGTGTCGCCCTCGCGCAAAGCCTCCTTCATTCGCGTCGAAATCACACTTAGCAGGCTGTCGCCGAAATCATGCCCGTGGTTATCGTTGACGGACTTGAAGCCGTCGAGGTCGAGGTAGATCAGGGCAATCTCTTTCTCCTGGCGCTCGGCCTGCACCATGGCCTGGTGTAGGCGATCGGCGAAGAGGACCCGGTTGGGCAGGTTGGTCAGCGGATCAAAATGGGCGATGTGCTCAAGCTTTTTCTGGTACTCCTTGATCCTGGTGATGTCCTGGTGGGTACCGGCCATCAGCAGCGGCTGGCCATCCTCGGTATAGCTGCTCACCCGCCCACGGTCGAGCACCCAGACCCAGTGGCCATCCTTGTGCAGCATGCGCGCTTCACACTCATAGTAGGGGAGTTCGCCGGAGAAGTGCTGCTGCAGTAGTTTGTCCGACTTTTTCAGGTCATCCGGGTGAGCCAGCGACATCCAGGTCTTGATGCTCAGCGGCTCAAGCTCCTCCAGGCGATAACCCAGCATATCCGCCCAGCGCTCATTGAAATTCACCACGCCGCTCTGGATATTCCACTCCCAGGTACCCACGTTGGTGCCGATGAGTATATCGTTCAGACGGCGTCGCTGTTCGGCGATCTCCAGCTCCTGTTGCTTGCTCTCGGAGATGTCGATGTGGGTTCCGGACATGAGCAACGGCTCACCATTGCTATCGCGCATGGAGAGGCTTCCCAACGCAAGTATCCATACCCAGTGCCCATCCTTGTGACGCATGCGGATCTCGCTTCGATACTCCGGGGTCTCACCGGAGAAGTGCTGCTCGATCAGTTCCTGGCTCCTGGCCAGGTCATCCGGATGCACCCGCTCGCTCCAGGTGGTGTAGTTGGCCGGCATCAACTCATCAAGACGGTAACCGACCATCTCGGCCCACTCCTCGTTGATCAGCAGTTCACCGCTTGGCACGCGCCACTCCCAGGTTCCGGCCCCCGTGCCGTGTATCACGTTTTGCAGGCGAGTCCGCTCAACTTCCATCGACTCCCTGGACTGGCGCACCACGCTCAACATGACATTGATGGTGTCGGTCAGGGGCGAGAGCTCACGGTAGGGGAGCCGGGGGATCGGCCGCATGGGAATGCCGCCATCACCGAGCGAACCCAGGGCATCGGTCACGCGGGCAATGGGGCGCACAATGATGCGATGAATCGTGACCAGCAACAGCATCGCCAGAAAGAGAAGGATAAAAAAGGTGTTACTGAGCGTGCTGCTCAGGATCGTTTCAAGCTCATCATTGACCCGCTTATTGGAGTTGTACACCGTCAGCTTGCCAATCTCCTTGCCGTTCGCATTAAGGATGGCGGTGGTGGTGCTGTTCGCCGCCTCGGTCAGCCAGCGTTGATGCTGGGGGTTGTTGCTTTCAAACGGGATTAAGCGGCCCTGATTGTCATGAATCTGGCCGCTGATATAAGCGGGCTGACCGGTCACACGGCCCATGGGGTAGTTGCGGACGATAATCGCCAGGTGGTTGTGAAATTCGGCCTCACTGGCGACCAGCACCTCGTACTCGGTAATGGCGTAGGATTCGATAAAGCTGACCAGGTTGTTCTGCAGTCGACTGATGGTGATATCGGTATCCTGCTGTATATCCGCCAGGATCTGCTCTTTCTGTGCATAGTAGTTGAGCGTGGCGTTGCTGCTAAGTACTACCACCACCACGGCGAAGATAATCCAGGCGAGCCGGGCATATAGCGAGCGATCGGATTTCGGAATCTCGGACATGGCTAGGCAGTTACTCGGCGCTGAGGCCCAGGACATTGCGCCGTATGACCGGCAGGAAGTCGTCGATATTCTCCGCAGAGACCGCTAGTACCGGCACCCGTTGCTGTGGCGGAACCGCCTGCCCGCTCAGGTGTTCGTGCAAAGTGGCTACCGCCCGCTTGCCGATGAGAAAGGGCTGTTGCATGCCCGCACCGACCAGTTCCCCGCGCTTGATCATACCGATGAACTCCGGCTCGGCATCGAAGCAGATGAGCAGGAGATCTCCCTGCCGGCCGCTATCGGCTATGGCATCCAGCGCTCCCTGGTAGCGATCGGAGCCTTGCAGCCAGAGCGCCCTCATCTGTGGATTGGATGCGATGAGCTCGCGGGCGTAGTCATAGGTCTCCTGGTAGGAAAAGTCGACCTGCTGGCGAATACCAGCACCGGAGAAGCCGGCCTCCTCAATCGCCTGCATGAAGCCGGCGGTTCTGTCCCTGCCGTTAGCGCGCTTTTGCGGGATGGCGACAATGCCGACACTACCCTCGGTCCAGCCCTTACGGTGCATGGCCTGCACAAGGATCTGGCCGATTTGATAGGAGCCCCCGCGATTATCCGAGGCAATATAGCTGACATACTCCCCCGCATCGGTACCGATGTCGGCGATGACGACAGGAATATTTGCTGCACCGGCCAGCTTGAGGACAGTTGCCGCCGCCGATGAGGTGGTGGGAGAGAGGATGATGCCATCAACACCG
>JBFFRO010000287.1:0-2680 GCA_041572995.1 Thiohalomonadaceae bacterium | reverse complement strand
TGGGGTCCCAGGTTCGAATCCCGGTGTAGCCACCATATAGAAAAACCCGTCGCATTTGCGGCGGGTTTTTTTTATGTCCGCCTGCCTTGCCTTGGTATATGATGCGGACGAAACGAATTCAGGAGACAGACAATGGCCGAGACAATTGACGAGCTGACGATCAGCTACACCGAGGACGGTATCGAGGTGACCAAGGAGCTGGACAAGGTGGTGCTCTCCAAGGGGGCCTGGTCGACCATTATCTTCCGCTACCAAGACTGGGATCGCTCCAAGGAGGAGTACGGTGCGGATAAGTACACCATCCGTCGCTACCAGAAGCGCAACGGCGAATACCAGCAAAAGTCCAAGTTCAACATCTCCAGTCGCGATCAGGCGAAGAAGTTGATCGACGCCCTGCAGGGCTGGGCCGAGGATTAATCCCGCCCGGCGGCGGCGAAGGCCGCCGCCGCCTCGAGCACTTCATTCAGTCTCGTCTCATCCACTCCGCGGAAGAATGTTCCGCCGGGCGCCAGGCGCATATTCGGTCCGCTCTCGCATTCCCCCAGGCACTCCACCCGCTCCAGCTCCAGCTCGATCCCGCGCTCGGCGAGGGCCTGTTCCAGCTGCTCGGCCAGGGTCTCTGAGCCGCGTGCCGCGCAGGACGGACGTTGCGGGCCGAAGCGGCGGTGGGTGCAGATAATCAGTTTTCCTTGCATACCCGCCATTCTAATCGCTTTGCCGCGCTTGGCGATGGCCCATTACCCCCGGCGGGTTCTACGGCTATGCTTACGGCAGGGCCGGATAAAAGGAGCGGATATGGGAGAGCGAGTCGCCATCGCCAGGGCCGCGCAACTGTTGGGGATTAAGCGCGGTGATATTCAGCGCCTGGTGCACGATGGGGAGCTGGAGGCCTTCGAGGGCAAGGTGGAGCTGGAGGCGCTGACACGACGCTTTCCGCGTCTCGCCTTTCGTGGGCCGAATACCGTGGAGCGGGCCCGGTTGATCCGCGCCGGCGCCTTCGCCCGCCGGGTCAGTCAGGTGGTGGCACCGGACACCGACACCCTGGAGAACCAGCTGCGTCGGCGCAATGCCGAGCTTAGCGTGCAGAAGGCGCGTGCCAAGGCCTACTACGCGATTATCGATCAATTGCTCTGCCACCTTGGGGAGATGAGCGCCTGCGAGCAGGGGGAGCGGCTGAAGCTGGTCGAGGAGCTCAATCAGTGGCTGTTGCAGCGCCTGCCGGAGTGAGGCGATGAGTTATCAGGTGGAGATCCAGCCCAGCGGCCACCGCTTCGAGGCGCAGGAGGGTGAGAGCCTGCTGGAGGCGGCGCTGCGGGCCGGGCTCAATATCCAGTACAACTGCAATAGCGGCAGCTGCGGCGAGTGCCGGGCCCGGCTTTTGGAGGGGGAGGTGCGTCGCTATCGTTACGGCGATTTTCACCTCAGTGAGGCCGAGCAGCTTCGGGGCGGTTTCCTGCTCTGTACCCATGTGGCCACCAGTGACCTGCGTATCGAGGCGCTGGAGGCGGGCAGCGCCGCCGATATTCCGTTGCAACAGATCGATGCCCGAGTGCGTGTGTTGGAGTCGCGTGGTGAGGATATGCGCCTGCTCACGCTGCGCACCCCGCGCACCCGGACCCTGCGCTTTCTCGCCGGCCAGCATGTCCATCTCGCCTTTACTGACGGTGACGGCGAGAGTGCCGATCTGGCCCTGGCAGGTTGTCCCTGCAATGGTATGGAACTGGAGTTTCACATCGCTCGCGATCCGGCATCCCCCTTTGCCGAGCGCCTCTTCCGTGAACTGCAGCGTGGTGACACCCTGCACGTGGAGGGGCCCTACGGTGAGGTGACCCTGGATGAGGAGTCTGTCCGGCCACTGCTGTTTATCGCCGTGGGGGAGGGCTTTGCCTTTAGCAAAAGCCTGATTGAGCATGAGCTGGCGCTGGAGAGTGGGCGTCACATCGAGTTCTGGTGGCTGGCGGGAGCGAGCGGTCACTACCGGGCCAATCTCTGTCGCAGCTGGGAGGATGCCGTGGATGAGCTCAGGTACCGACCGCTGACCTCAGCTGCCCAGCTGCAGGAGGCCATCACCGGGCTGCCGGGGTTGGCCGACTATGATATCTACCTTAGCCCCGGAGCAGGGAGCGATGAGTGGCTCGCAGCAGCCCTGCTGGCAGCCGGGGCAGAGAGTGAGCGCATCTTCATCTCGAGTATGCGCAGCAGGCCTCGTTAACGTAGCGATACGACGCGATAGCGGTAAACCCTTCAGCCTCAGAGCCATTTGTAGCTGTACTGTGCTTCCGGATGCCACGATTTATCCTGCCACCCTTCGAGAGTGCTCTGTTTAGCTATTGCATTGCATCGGTCTTTTGGCAATGATCTCCCTATAAGACAGATAGTAGGCATCACCCATCGGGGTGAAGTGCTGTTTTAAGCGGTGTGGGTTTACGCCTCCACCATGGTCGGCCACGGCATGTGGACGCTCATCCTAATTGACAGTCGTGATAGCGGGGGCTGGTTGACAGCCGGGAGTGCCCACTCCGACACCGATGTGACGCAATAGACCCAGGAGTAGAATAATGTACGGTGAACATCACGATCTGGTGCACGAGTTTCCCGAGTACCGTGACAAGATCCATGAAATGAAGACCGCCAATGCCCACTTCGCCAAACTCTTCGAGGAGTACCACGAGGTGGACCG
>JBFFRO010000286.1:0-2692 GCA_041572995.1 Thiohalomonadaceae bacterium | reverse complement strand
GGGTCGATGGTGGTCAGCGCCACCAGCAACACCGGCACGGGGCCGGCTGGGGTATCCACGTACTCTCGAAACTCCAGCTCCAGCTCCAGTTCCTCGGGCTTGATCTGCAGTAGCTCCGCCGCTCTCACCAGCAGGCCCTCGGGTGGTGCCAGCGGCACCACCTCGGGCGGCGACTCCATCACCGCCGAGAGATCCGGCAGCGGCGAGAAGGCGCACACGCTTCTCCCGCCCCACTGCAGGTAGCGGGTCCGTCCGCTGGTTGCCTGCTTGTGATAGATGAGCAGGCGCGCCTCGCCGGACTCAGCTCCAGACATCGCTGGGGGCCAGCAGCTCGTCGATCACCTCACCACCGAGCAGGTGCTTTTCGATGATCTGCGTCACCGCCTCGGCGGTCACCCCGCTATACATCACACCCTCGGGGTAGATGAGCACATTGGGGCCGACGTGGCAGGGACCAAGGCAACCGGAGGAGGTCACAGCGAAACGCTCAAAGAGGTTACGCTCCTGCATTTGCATCCAGAAGGCCTCGGCCATCGCCTGACAGCCGCGCTCGGCACACGAGCCGCGTGGGTGCCCCTGGGGGCGGGCCTGGGTGCAGATAAAGACGTGTTTTTCGGGCTTGGGCATGACTCGCTCCTAGGCCGCCGCAGCGGGCTCGTGGGTGTGGCAATCCTTGGGGCAGACACGCGAGCAGGCACCACAGCCGATGCAATCCATAGCATCACTAATGCTCATCACCATGACGACATCATCATCAAAATCGTCATCATCTTCCATGTCTTCATCGATCTCGCGCTCGACCAGGTCGAAGACCGTGCGCGGGCAGACCTTGTAGCAGCGCCCACAGCCAATGCAGTTGGCTTGGTTCAGCTCGGTGACAAAGGCAGGGGTCCAGGCCTCGCCGCCACGGGTCATACCGGTAATCATTTCACTCATCTCAGCTTTTCGCCTCTTCCAGTTTTTTTACCGCCTCTTCCCAGGCCACGCAGGCCTCGTAGGTGGATTGACTCATATCCGGCAGCTCCGCGTAGGAGGCGGGCAGCCGCTCTTCAACCAGGTCATGCAACTGGCCGGCCCATTCGGTGGCGATACGCTTGGCCTTTTTGACCTGTTTTTCCAGTGCTTTCAGTTCCTGTTCATCCATCATCTTCTCCTTACAGTCCGGCTACTTCGGAGTAGCTGCCGACCAGCTCGGTGGCGATGGCAAGCTTGGCGTCGGCGTCGTCTTTCATCTTCGAGAGGCTGGGGAAGCCGAAGCGGTGCACATCACGCAGTGAACGATCCAGCACCACCAGCTTGCCGACCGTGATCAGCACCCGGCCAAAGCCCTCATGGGTGAGGTTGAGTAGCGGCACCGCCATCTTTCCGCACTCTTTCTCCAGCAACACGGCGATAGCGTTGTAGAAGGCCTTGATGCGGGCGACAACGATCTCATCCGGGTCACCGATCACCGGGATCTCACGGCGGCGCTCCTTGGTCAGCACGAAGGGGTCGAGCAGTTCCGCGTCATCCATCCCCTCATAGCTGCCGTAGCTGTCGAGGGCGCGTACCTGGCGCGCCATCTCGTTCATGAAATCCGATGTCAGGATCGGGTCATTGGGGTCGACCACCAGTTCACTCATTGCTCTCTCCAGAAAATTTCAACACGCGATAGAGGTGGTTATTCGCACCACCCCTCCTCTTCCATCTCATCGAAACGGGATTCTTCCTTACCCTCTTTCGCGCTCAACGCGCGCGCCAGCCACCCTTCAGGGCCCTGCTGCAACTCCTTGTGCAGGTCGTTAAGCAACGAGCTAACGCTGGTGCCAACGGGGACCTTGAGGGGCTGGATATTCAGGCTCATCAACTGGCGCACCGCCGAGGGGCCGACCGCCAGGCAGTAGACGGCGACACAGCCCTCCAGGGCGACAAACTTTTCCAGCAGTTTCTGTTCGTTGCCATCCTGATCGAGCGAACCGAACTCGACGACCTGCACCAGGTCGTGCCCTTCAGGGATCACGTCATAGAGCACGAAGCGCTCCGCCGAACCGAAGTGCTGATCGATCTTTTTCAGGTCCGAACTGGCGAAAGCGACGCGAATGCGCACCGCCGGATCTTCCGGCTTTTCCAGCGCATCGATCTTGAGAAGCTTGAGTTTCCGTTGCACAGTCATGGCCTACCTCACGCTACCGCATCGTTTTTGGCTGAAAGGGTTGAACGGTAGGGTTTGACCTCGTGCCCCGCGTGGTAGTTGAGCATCAGGTTGGCGAGGTCAAACAGCACCTGTCGACTACCTCGATACCCCACCCAGGTGCGGGCGAAACCGCCCACCCGGTCGTACTGTGGCAGGCCGTAGTGCAGCAGCGGCAGTTTCAGT
Source organism: Thiohalomonadaceae bacterium (assembly GCA_041572995.1). GTDB lineage: Bacteria > Pseudomonadota > Gammaproteobacteria > Thiohalomonadales > Thiohalomonadaceae > JBFFSW01. Next base: position 336 of record JBFFRO010000286.1, on the reverse strand, counting down.
CGCTCCGCCGTGGCCGCCACATGGGAGTTACCGATGAGCAGCTGAGCCTGATGCTCGCCGGCACGCTGTTCCAGGTCTTCAAGGTCACCGATCTTTACCGATGCAACACCCTCGATTTTTTGCAGCGCCGCACCGCGAGTCGAGGTGACCGCCGACACCACCTCACTACCGATACCGCTCAGCAGTCGAGTCATTGCCAGCAACTCGTCCGGCTCGGCGGCGATGCCGATGCGAGCGAGGCCGAGCATGAAGTGGGCGTCGAGCATGGCATCCTGCAACTGGGCACGCTGGCGCTCGAGGCGCAGCGGCACCGGCCGCTCGGCCAGCTTGCTGATG
>JBFFRO010000285.1:0-2699 GCA_041572995.1 Thiohalomonadaceae bacterium | reverse complement strand
TGCTCGGGCATGTCCACCAGGTCGGGCAGGGCCATTAGCCGGTTGAGGTTCACCGGGCCGTTGACCCGGTAGAGGTTGTCCTCGGTCAGGCCGAACTGATCGAGCAGGAAGGCCACCATATCCTCGGGGCAGTTGTCCGCAGCCTCCAGGCGCACCTCGTCGCCGTAGCGGCGCGAGAGCAGCTCGCCCTCCATGGCCCGCAGCAGGTCATCCACCTCCTCCTCGTCGACAAACAGGTCGGAGTTGCGGGTCACGCGGAACTGGTAGCAGCCGTTGATCTTCATCCCGGGGAAAAGGTCATCGACGTGGGCGTGGATGATGGAGGAGAGGAAGACGAAGTCGTTGGGTCCGCTGCCGCACTCCTCGGGCAGTTTGATCAGCCGCGGTAGCGAGCGCGGCGCCTGCACCACCGCCTTGCCGCTGTTGCGGCCGAAGGCGTCCTTGCCCTTGAGGGCGACGATGAAGCAGAGACTCTTGTTGAGAATGCGCGGGAAGGGGTGGGCCGGGTCCAGGCCCATGGGGCTGAGCACCGGCAACAGCTCGTGCTCGAAGTACTCCTTCAGCCAGTTGGCCTGGGCATCGTTCCACTCCGAGCGTTTGACGAAGCGTATGTTGTGCTCCTCCAGCGCCGGCAGCATCACCTCGTTAAGGGTGCGGTACTGCTCGTCCACCAGCTCGTGGGCCTGGACGCTGATCTGCTTGAGGGCGTCGGCGGGCGAGAGGTTGTCGGGACCGGCCTGCACCGAGTCGAACTCCACCTTCTGGATCAGTCCGGCGACGCGGATCTCGAAAAACTCATCGAGATTGGAGCTGGAGATACAGAGGTAGCGCAGGCGCTCCAGCAGCGGCACTCGCTCGTCCAGTGCCTGGGCCAGCACGCGGCGATTGAAGGCCAGCAGGCTCAGTTCACGGTTGATGTAAAGCTCGGGCTGCTTGAGGTCGATTTCGTCCATCGTCGTCACACCGTAAAAGCGAACAGGGTATACCACTTACATTAACAGAATATGGCGCCGGGATCGGGTACCATAGGCCGCCCATGAGCGAGCTTGACACCCTCTACCGCGACCTTGAACGCTGCCCGGAGCACCGCCGCGATCGCCTGCGCCGGCGTCTCGACGGCCTGGCCCGGCGTGCACGCCAGGGTAAGCCGATCGACCGTGGCCTCAAGGAGCTGACCCGGGCCATCCACGACACCCTGGAGCGGGTGCAGCGGCGGCGCGCAGCGCTGCCGGCGATCGACTACCCGGAGCAGCTGCCGGTCAGCGCCCGGCGTGCCGAGATCGCAGCGGCCATCGCCGAGAATCAGGTGGTGGTGGTGGCCGGTGAGACGGGTTCGGGCAAGACCACCCAGCTGCCGAAGATCTGCCTGGAGCTGGGGCGTGGTGTGGATGGACTCATCGGCCATACCCAGCCGCGGCGCATCGCAGCCCGCTCCGTGGCCAAGCGCATCGCTGAGGAGCTGAAGAGCGAGCCGGGGCGCCTGGTCGGCTACAAGGTGCGCTTCTCCGACCACACCTCCAGCGAGAGCCTGGTCAAGTTGATGACCGACGGTATCCTGCTGGCGGAGATCCAGCACGACCCGCTGCTCAGCGACTACGACACTATCATCATAGACGAGGCCCACGAGCGCAGCCTCAACATCGACTTCCTGCTTGGCTACCTCAGGCAGCTGCTGCCCAAGCGCCCCGACCTGAAGTTGATCATCACCTCGGCGACCATCAACACCGAGGGCTTTTCCAAATTTTTCGGCGATGCCCCGGTGGTGGAGGTCTCCGGGCGCAGCTACCCGGTGGATATCCTCTACCGCCCGCTGATGGGGGAGGACGAGGATGACCGTGACCGCGACCTGCCGCGGGCCATTCTCGATGCGGTGGATGAGCTGGCGCGACTCGACCCGCTGGGGGATATTCTTATCTTCCTGCCCGGCGAGCGGGAGATCCGCGCGGTCAACCAGCAGCTCACCCGTCACGCCATGCGCGACACCGAAGTGGTGCCGCTGTTCTCGCGCCTCTCAACCGCCGAGCAAGACCGGGTCTTCAGAACGCACCGGGGGCGGCGCATCGTGCTTGCCACCAACGTTGCCGAGACCTCGCTCACCGTGCCTGGCATTCGCTTTGTTATCGACTCGGGGCTGGCGCGCATCTCCCGTTATTCGCACCGCACCAAGGTGCAGCGCTTGCCCATCGAGGCGATCGCGCAATCCTCCGCCAACCAGCGCGCTGGCCGCTGTGGCCGTCTCGGCCCCGGTACCTGCATCCGCCTCTTTGCCGAGGAGGATTATGCCGCGCGCCCGCTCTATACCGATCCGGAGATCCGTCGCACCAACCTCGCCAGCGTGATCCTGCAGATGGCCGCCCTGGGGCTGGGCGATGTGGAGGCCTTCCCCTTCATGGACCCGCCGGACCGGCGCTACATTACCGACGGCTACCGCCTGCTGGAGGAGCTGCAGGCGGTGGATGGCGAGCGCCGCCTCACCGCCGTCGGCAAAAAGCTGGTACGCCTGCCGCTCGACCCGCGACTGGGACGCATGTTGCTGGCGGCAGAGCGCGAGGGGGTGCTGCCCGAGCTGCTGATCATTGCCTCGGCGCTGGCGGTACAGGACCCACGTTCCCGGCCCATGGATGCGCAGCAGAAGTCGGACCAGCGTCACGCCGAATTCAGCGACAAGCGCTCCGACTTTATCAGCTACCTCAATCTGT
>JBFFRO010000284.1:0-2705 GCA_041572995.1 Thiohalomonadaceae bacterium | reverse complement strand
TACTCGGCGGGCAGATGCGGTCGGGCAGAGCGCCACAGTAGGCGTCCACTGGCCCCGGGGGAAGCGGCCGACTCCTCTGCCGCAAGGGCGAACTCCAGACGCGCCTCGCGGCTACGTGAGAGTGGCTCTAGCGCCGGTAGCAGGCTGCGCAGGGTGAGTGGATAGCGCCGTTCACCCAGCATCAGTTCGAAAGTCTCGGCCCCCTGCAGCGAGGCCTCGTCAGAGGCCTGTACCTGGGCCGATACCTCCAGCGCCCCCACATCCAGTAGGTGCAGCAACGGCTTACCCGGGGCGGCCTTTTCGCCGACGCCAATAAGCCTCTCCATCACCACCGCATCGAAGGGAGCCTTGATGGAGCAACGATCGCGATCGCGGGCGGCCCGCGCCTCGGCCGACTTGGCGCTATCCAGCTCGGCGGCCAGGGCACGGGCCTCCGCCTCGCGCTGGTGCAACTGTTCGTCGGAGATATTGCCCCCCTTGACCAGGGAGCGGGCGCGCTTGAGCTGGAAATCGGCGAAATCACGCCGAGCCGCCAGAGCCCGGTGAGCGGCACGGGCCTGCTCCAGGGCATCGCGGGTATCAGCACAATCCAACTCCAGCAGTACATCACCCAGGGCCACCCGGTCACCCACGCGTACGGCGATACTCTCCACCACCGCGGCGATCTCCGCTTCGATACGGCTGTCATTTAGGCTCAAAACCTGTGCCGGGGCCTGACGCTGGGGGTACTGCGCCAGGCTATCAAAGCTCGCCGCACGCACGGGCCGACTCCCCTCCTCAGCGGGCTGCCCCTGCCCCCAGGCCGCGACCGAAGCGACACTCAGTAACAACCCCAGTGCTCGAAGTATGCCCTTACACCGTTCCATCGTTGTCGCTCCTCAGTTCTTCCAGCAAGCCATCCCGGCCCTCTCGAATATAGGCACTGGCCGCCTGGTGCACCGCCCGCGCATAGCCGGTGGCAAAACGCAGACCGGCGGTACTCACCCGGCCACTCTCAAGACACTCATCGATGTGTGCCAGCTCCGCCTCGATATCGGCCAGGCGCTTCTCCAGTACTCCGGCAGTAGCTTCGGGGCCCAGCAGATGGGCAAAGGTAAGCAGGGTGAGAAACTCCGAGCGCACCTTGTGCCGCGGATAGACCGCCTGCAGCCGTTGCAGCAATACCGCGTGGCCCGCCTCGGTCAGGTGGTAAACCTTTTTTGCCGGACGCTTCACCTGCTCCACATTGGTACAGGTGATCAGCCCCTGTGCGGCCAGCTCCGCCAGCGCCGGATAGATGGAACCGAAGCCCGCCACCATGAAATGGCTATAGCCATCCTCGAAGGCCTTCTTGATTTCATAGCCGCTGGCATCGCCATTGCTCAGCACGCCCAGGCAGAGGGTTTTCACATCCATGAGACAAATATATCGGCTCGATATATATCGTCAAGATATAACAAGAAGTATGACGCGGCTCACCCTATCGACGGACAATCGCGTTAAAATGTGCGAAAGTGCAGGATAGATCCGCGAAGTACTCGATATAAGGAGTGGAGTTGTGAAAAAGGCCCTGATCCTCGGCGTTGCCCTGCTGGCCGGCTGCGGCGCACCCAAGGTGGAGATGTATCGTGCCGATGCCGCGCATAGCGGCATCTACGACACCATCGGCGTACCCGAGCGCGAGGCGTTACGCTGGTCGGTCAATGGCGGTTCGGCGATCAAGGGCGGTCCGCTGGTTACCGACAAGGCAATCTACTTCGGCACCGAGGCGGGCTATATCAGCGCGGTCAGTCTCCGTGAAGGTCGCGAGCTGTGGCGCTTCAAGAGTGCCGGTGCGGTACAGACCACCCCCGCCCACTCTGCCGAACGACTCTATGTGGGCAGTGGCGACGGCGGCTTCTACGCCATTAACACCAAGAGCGGCCAGCAGGTCTGGCGCTTCGATGCCGGCTCCGCGGTGACCAGTGCCCCGGCGCTGGTCGGTGGAGCCCTCTACTTCGGTACCAGCGACGGCCGCCTCATCGCCCTCAATGCCGAGGACGGTCGTGAGCTGTGGCGCTTCACCAGCAACGACGCCATCTACTCCGCCCCCGCGGTGGTCGATGGTCTGGTCTACTTCGGCGACAACGCCGGCTACCTCTACGCGGTAGATGCCAAGCAGGGATCGGAGTTGTGGCGCTTCAAGACCCTCAGCAATATCACCGCCGCCCCGCTGGTACACGCGGACCAGATCATCGTCGGCAGCCACGATGGTAATCTCTATGTCCTCGACCGCAAGAGCGGCCAGCCGCTGTGGAAATACCGTGCCCAGGGGGCCATTGCCGCCGCCGCGGTGCTCGATGGAGAGAGCCTCTACTTCAGCAGCCAGGATGGCTACCTCTATGCCATCAACACCACCAACCAGAAACTCAAGTGGCGCTTCAAAAGTCGTGACTGGTTCAAGGCCCCGCCTACCCTGGCCGACGGCCTGCTCTATATCGGAGGCTACGACCAGCAGTTCTATGTCGTCGACCCCAGGAGCGGTGAGCTGCGCTGGCAGTTCCGCAGCAACGGTCCTATCAGCGGCTCTGCGGTGGTCTCCAAGGGCGTAGTCTACTTCGGTAGCGGCGATGGGCGGCTTTATGCCGTGGAGTAACACACTCCGCTCAATATAAAAAAAAGGCGGCCTCGGCCGCCTTTTTTTATTCCTTCCCCTTCGCCCGGGACCAGAGCTCTTGCAGATGCTC
>JBFFRO010000283.1:0-2718 GCA_041572995.1 Thiohalomonadaceae bacterium | reverse complement strand
TCCGCCTGCTCCTCCTCCAGCGCCTCGATACGCTGCGGCAGGGCGTCGAGCTCGCGCTGGTCCTTGTAGCTGAGCTTGCGCCGGGCGGGAGGTGCGGCCGGTGTCTCCGGCTTGACCTCGACCTTGGGCTTGGCGGCGGGAGCCGGCGCCGTGGCGCGGACGGGCCGCTGGCGCAGCCAATCATCGTAGCCGCCGACGTACTCATTAACCACCCCCTCCCCCTCGAAGGCCAGGCAGGAGGTGACCACGTTATTGAGAAAGGCACGGTCGTGGCTGACCAGCAGCACCGTACCCTCGAACTCCACCAGCAGCGACTCCAGCAGCTCCAGGGTCTCCACATCCAGGTCGTTGGTGGGCTCATCCAGCACCAGCACGTTGGCCGGCTTGCTGAACAGCTTGGCCAGCAGCAGGCGGTTGCGCTCACCGCCGGAGAGCGCCTTCACCGGGGTGTTGAGGCGGTCGGGGGGAAAGAGGAAGTCCTGCAGGTAGCTGACGATGTGGCGATCGACCCCGTTGATGCTGATGCGGTCCCGCCCCTGGGAGACGTTATCGCGAATGCTCTGCTCCTCGTCGAGCTGGGCACGGTGCTGGTCGAAGTAGGCCACCTCCAGCTTGGTCCCCAGCTTGACCCGCCCGGCTTGCGGTTGGATCTGCCCCAGCAGCAGTTTCAGCAGGGTGGACTTACCGACGCCGTTGGGGCCGATCAGGCCCAGCTTGTCGCCGCGCAGGATGGTGGTGGTGAAGTCGTTAATCAGCGGCCGCTCGGCCCAGCGGTAGGCCAGGTGCTCGGCCTCCACCACCAGCTTGCCGGAGCGCTCCGCCTCCTGCACGCCGATGCGCGCGCTGCCGCCAAGCTCGCGCCGCTCGCTGCGCTCCTCGCGCAGCGCTTTGAGTGCTCGCACCCGCCCCTCGTTGCGGGTGCGCCGCGCCTTGATCCCCTGGCGGATCCACGCCTCCTCCTGGGCCAGCTTCTTGTCGAACAGGGCGTTCTGCTTCTCCTCGGCCTCGCGCTGCTCCTGGCGGCGGCGCAGGAAGTTGTCGTAGTCGCCGGGCCAGGAAGTAAGACGGCCACGGTCCAGCTCGACGATGCGGGTGGCCAGGGCGCGTAGGAAGGCGCGGTCATGGGTGATGAACAGCAGCGCACCGCGGAAGCCCAGCAGAAACTGCTCCAGCCACTCGATACCGGCGATATCCAGGTGGTTGGTGGGCTCGTCCAGCAGCAGCAGGTCGGGCTCGCCGACCAGGGCGCGGGCCAGCAGCACGCGGCGCTTCATGCCGCCGGAGAGGGATTCGAAAGGGGCCTGCGGGTCCAGCTCCATGCGCGAGAGCACCGTCTCCACTCGCTGACGCAGCTCCCAGCCCCCTTCATGCTCCAGTTGCTGCTGGATAACCGCCAGCGACTCCATGGCCGATTCGTCCCCCTCGGCCAGGCGTGCGCTGAGGCGCTCGAACTCTACCAGCTGAGCTCCCAGGGCCTGTTCGCCCGAGGCGGCGACCTCGAAGACACTGCCCTGAATATCGTGCGGAACCTCCTGGCCCAGGCGGGTCACGCGGGCCCCCTGGCGGAAGGCCAGTTCGCCGTCGTCGGCCTGCAACTCGCCGGCCAGCAGCTTGAGCAGGGTGGACTTGCCGCAGCCGTTGCGCCCGACCAGACAAACCCGCTCGCCCGGCTCCAGCTCCAGCTCCACACCATCGAGCAGGGGCGGGCCACCAAAACCCAGTTGGATGTCGCGAAGTCGTACCAGTGCCATCAGCTATCTCTTTACTTGTTTCATTCAGCGTCCACGGCGACGCTCCAGACTCGCCATCGCCGCGTTGATGCGTTGCAGTTCTGCGGTCTTGCCGCCTCGGTCGGGGTGGTGGCGCATCGCCAGCTCGCGGTAACGGCGGCGTATACGCGGCCAGTCGCTCTCGGGGTCGCAGCCGGTAAGACCGAGCACCGCCAGTGCCTCATCCCCATCCCGGTGTGCCTGATAGCGCCCCCAGAAGGCCGCCAGCAGCTCCAGCACCTCCTGCTCGCCGGTCTGCTCCAGCTGCCCCAGGTCCAGGTAATAGTCGCGTAGGGGGTCGGGCGATGCCAGCGCTGCAACCGCCTCACGGTAGGGGTACAGGCGGATACACAGGGCGTTGATCTCCAGGTGAGCCTGCCCCTCGCTCCACAGCCGCTCACGCAGGCGATAGAGGGCATGAAAGAGCAGAAAGTGACAGCGGTAGAGCTCCAGCGGCTCGGCGAGATCACCGCTCAGCACGCCATCCTCGCGCAAGCGGCTCAACAGCTGATGCTCGCTGAGCCCCTCCGCCGCCGCCAGCAGCTCTGCATGCAGGCGTTCAGCCAGCAGTAGCAGTAGTTGCTCGCGCTCAGCCCGCATCATCGCTTCCTGCCACCTCGCCAGGCCCAAACGGCGAAGGCCGCCGCCACCCTGCGGCGGCGACGGCCTTCACAGCCAGGCAGAGGGGAATTAACCCTCCTTGAGCATGGCGAAGAGGGCGTCCTTAAGGGCCAGACGCTTCTTCTTCTGCTCCTCGGCGTACTCATCGGATGGGGTCTCAACCTCCTGCTCGATGCGACGCACCTCACGGTCCACCTCGTGGTACTCCTCGAAGAGTTTGGCGAAGTGGGCATTGGCGGTCTTCATTTCATGGATCTTGTCACGGTACTCGGGAAACTCGTGCACCAGATCGTGATGTTCACCGTACATTATTCTACTCCTGGGTCTA
>JBFFRO010000282.1:0-2767 GCA_041572995.1 Thiohalomonadaceae bacterium | reverse complement strand
GGGACGGGCTGCACCTGCGCTCAGCTTCGAGCAGGTGCGGGGCATGCTCAAGGGCTTTGTCGACCTCATCTTCGAGTACCAGGGGCGCTATTACATCGTCGACTACAAGAGTAACCACCTGGGGGATCGCTTCGAGGCCTACCGGCCGGAGCGGCTGCACGAGGCCATCGACGGCCACCACTACGACCTGCAGTACCTCATCTACAGCGTGGCCCTGCACCGCTACCTCGCAAGGCGCGTGCCTGGCTATAGGTACGAGAGCCACTTCGGCGGCATCTACTACCTCTTCCTTCGCGGCATGAAGCCAGAGCGGGGCAGCGAGTGCGGTGTGCACCATGACCGCCCGCCGCTGGCGACTATCGAGGCCCTGGACCGCCTCTTCAGCGGAGGTGAGTCATGATCCTCGAACAGCTGCGCGAGGCGGCCAGCCAGGGGCGACTGCGCCAGATCGACCACCACTTTGCCCGCCGCATTCACCAGCTCGGCGACGGTGAGCCCGCGGTGACACTGGCCGCCGCCCTGCTCAGCGCCCGGGTCGGGGCAGGGGATGTCTGTATCGACCTGCCGCTGCTCCTTGCCCAGGCACCGGACTATGGCCTGGACGGAGTCGATGAAAACGGACTGCGACGGGCCCTCACGGCGTGCCCGCTGGTCGGTGGACCGGGCGATGAGACGCCGCTTATCCATGAGGGGCAGCGCCTCTACCTGGGGCGCTACTGGTGGTTCGAGCAAGCGGTGGCCCAGGCGCTGATCGCCCGTACCGATAGCGCCCCGCCACAGGAGTCCGGTGCCCTGGAGGCCGTCCTGCAACGCCTCTTCCCCGGCGACGATGCTGGCAGCCGTGGCCAGATGCAGGCGGCAGCACTGGTGGCACAGCGACGCTTCGCGGTTATCTCCGGGGGCCCCGGCACCGGTAAGACCCACACCGTCACCGCCATCCTTGCGCTGCTCAACGAGCTGAGTGATGCCCCGTTGCGCATCGCCCTGAGCGCCCCCACCGGCAAGGCGGCGGCTCGCCTGAGCGAATCCATACGCCGGGCCAAACCGCGTATCGCTTGCGACGATGCGGTGCGTGAGGCCATCCCCGAGGGGGCGCAGACCCTGCACCGCCTGCTGGGGCTGCGACCGGGACGGGTAGAACCGCGCCACCACGCCGACAACCCGCTCGCCCTGGACCTGCTGGTGGTGGATGAGGCCTCGATGATCGACCTGCCGATGATGGCCCGGCTGCTCTCGGCACTGCCGCCACAGACCCGACTTATCCTTCTCGGTGACAAGGACCAGCTGGCCTCGGTGGAGGCCGGCAGCGTCTTCGCCGATATCACTGCTGCAGGAGGCCTGCGCGAGTGCGTGGCACTGCTGAGCCACAGCTACCGCTTTGCCGGAGAGGAGGGAATAGGGCGCCTGTCCAGTGCGGTCAATGCCGGGGAAGCGGATCGTGCACTCTCACTGCTGAGCGACGGAGGAGGGGACATCATCCGCTTCGAGGGCGATGACAGCCAGCTGGAGGCGACCGCACTGAGCCACTATCGCGCGCTGTTTAAGGCCAGCACCCCCGAAGAGGCCCTGGATCGGCTGGGACACTTCCGTATCCTCTGCGCCCTACGTGGCGGTCCGCACGGCGTGGAGCGGCTCAACCAGCGCATCGAGCGCGCCCTGGGGCTGCATGGCCACTACCGCGGCCGCCCGATCATGGTGACGCGCAATGACTACGCCCTCGGTCTTTTCAACGGCGATACCGGCATCCTCTGGCCCGACGATCAGGCGGGCGGGGCGCTACGTGCCTGGTTTACCCGTGCCGACGGCAGCCTGCTGCGGGTACCGCCCAGCCGCCTGCCCGAACACGAGAGCGCCTTCGCCATGAGCGTGCACAAGTCCCAGGGCTCAGAATTCGACCGGGTGCTACTACTGCTGCCCGATGAGGGCTCGGAGATCCTCAGCCGCGAGCTGCTCTATACCGGTATCACCCGTGCCCGCTCACAGGTGACCATACGTGCCGGGCAGGGGGTGCTGGAGCAGTGCATTCGTGAGCACACTCACCGCCTCAGCGGCCTCGCCGACAAGCTTAAGTGAATAAGCCGAGCCCCCGGCATTTGCATCGACGGAGATTTGTAGTATAGTTGCGCTCCTCGGTGGTTCGAGGGGTGACAAACCACTTCAAATACAACCGCCAAGCATATGATTTAATGCGGGAATAGCTCAGTTGGTAGAGCACAACCTTGCCAAGGTTGGGGTCGCGAGTTCGAATCTCGTTTCCCGCTCCAAATTGATGAAAAACCGGCCTCCAGCGGCCGGTTTTTTTTCGCCCCGCAGATGGGCTACACTGGCCCGTCCCACCACCGGCCCCGGTGGCGAAATTGGTAGACGCAAGTGACTTAAAATCACTCGACGCAAGTCGTGCCGGTTCGACTCCGGCCCGGGGCACCAATGGCTGCATATCTCAGCTTCACCCCGTGGTATATCACCTGGGCTCCCCGATCATCACATTCAACACACACTAAAAATTAACCTAACAACAATCAAATTCTAACAGCATGATAATGGTTGGCACATAACTGATAAGTTATTGTTTTTTATTGGTAGAAGGTGTATTCAACTAAATAGGTCACAAAGTTAAAGAAAGGAAGCTCGTGGCCGAAAGAAGGGATATCAGCCATCGCAAGCAACCAAGGTTCCCCTGTCGATGAAGAAGAATCTACCCATTACCAATGTCGAGAAGGACTACTCGAACAACGCCAATATCCTCTCGACCACCGATCTCAAGGGG
>JBFFRO010000281.1:0-2767 GCA_041572995.1 Thiohalomonadaceae bacterium | reverse complement strand
GTGCTCAACGAGCTGCTGCAGGCCATCGATAATCGCCCGGTAGACCTTGTAATGTCGGACATGGCCCCCAATACATCAGGTGTAAAGAGTGTGGATCAGCCGCGTGCCATGTATCTGGCCGAGCTAACCCTGGACCTGGCCCGCCAGGTGCTGCGTCCCGGCGGCGCCATGCTGGTGAAGGTGTTTCAGGGCGAGGGGTTTGACGCTTACCTGCGTGAGTGCCGTGCCAGCTTCGGCAAGGTGGTGTCACGCAAACCCAAGGCCTCCCGCTCCCGTTCGCGCGAGATCTACCTGCTGGCCCGCGACTTTATTGTGGTGTAACGTTACAAAACTTCGGCTGCCCGTTGCGGTCCGAGTACAAAGAGACATAGGAAGTGCGCCCAATCGGGCGCAAGATGAGGCGGACCTTGAACGACGTAGCCAAACAAATTGCCCTCTGGGTCATCATCGCCATCGTGCTGATGACTGTGTTCAACAACTTCGGCCCGCGCCAGAGCGCCAGCCATACTGTTGAGTATTCCGCCTTTATCGAGGACGTGAAGTCCGGGCGGGTGCGCAGCGTCATGATCGAGGGCCAGCAGGTGCGTGGCTACCGTACCGACAACACCAGCTTCATCACCTATGCCCCGGATGACCCGGGCATGATCAATGACCTGCTGGGTAGCGGTGTGCAGGTGAGCGCCAAGCCGCCGGAGCAGCAGTCCCTGCTGATGCAGGTGTTCATCTCCTGGTTCCCCATGCTACTGCTGATTGGTGTCTGGATCTTCTTCATGCGCCAGATGCAGGGCGGCGGTGGCGGCAAGGGCGCTATGTCCTTCGGCAAGTCCAAGGCGCGCATGCTCGGCGAGGACCAGGTCAAGGTCAACTTCGGTGATGTGGCCGGGGTCGAGGAGGCCAAGGAGGAGGTTGGCGAGCTGGTCGAGTTCCTGCGTGACCCGGGCAAGTTCCAGAAGCTCGGCGGCAAGATCCCGCGCGGCGTGCTGATGGTCGGCTCGCCCGGTACTGGTAAGACCCTGCTGGCCAAGGCCATCGCCGGTGAGGCCAAGGTGCCCTTCTTCACCATCTCCGGTTCGGATTTCGTGGAGATGTTCGTCGGCGTCGGCGCCTCTCGTGTTCGCGACATGTTCGAGCAGGCCAAGAAGAACGCCCCCTGCATCATCTTTATCGACGAGATTGACGCCGTCGGCCGCCATCGTGGCGCTGGCCTCGGCGGTGGTCATGACGAGCGCGAGCAGACCCTCAACCAGCTGCTGGTGGAGATGGACGGCTTTGAGGGCAACGAGGGGGTGATCGTTATCGCCGCTACCAACCGTCCCGATGTGCTCGACCCGGCGCTGTTGCGTCCCGGCCGTTTCGACCGCCAGGTGGTGGTACCGCTGCCGGACGTGCGTGGCCGTGAGCAGATCCTCAACGTGCACATGCGCAAGGTGCCGCTGGGTGAGGACGTCAAACCCTCCATTATCGCCCGTGGTACCCCGGGCTTCTCCGGTGCCGACCTGGCCAACCTGGTCAACGAGGCCGCCCTGTTCGCCGCCCGTGCCAACAAGCGCTTGGTGGAGATGCTCGATTTCGAGCGCGCCAAAGACAAGATCATGATGGGTGCGGAGCGTCGCTCCATGGTGATGAGCGACGATGAGAAAAAGCTCACCGCCTATCACGAGGCCGGCCACGCCATCGTCGGTCGTCTGGTGCCGGATCATGACCCGGTGCACAAGGTCACCATTATCCCGCGTGGCCGCGCCCTGGGTGTGACCATGTACCTGCCTACCGAGGATCGCTACAGCTACTCCAAGCAGCGCCTGGAGAGCCAGATCTCCAGCCTCTTCGGCGGCCGCATCGCCGAGGAGTTGATCTTTGGCCCCGAGTCGGTCACCACAGGTGCTTCCAACGACATTAAGCGTGCCACCGAGATCGCCCGCAACATGGTGACTCAGTGGGGGCTCTCCGAGAAGCTTGGTCCGCTGATGTACGCCGAGGATGAGGGCGAGGTGTTCCTCGGCCGCTCGGTGACCCAGCACAAGAACGTCTCTGACAACACCGCACACATCATCGATGAGGAGATCCGTCACTTTATCGATCGCAACTACGAGCGTGCCGAGACCATCCTCACCGAGAACAAGGACAAGCTGCACAAGATGGCCGATGCGTTGATCAAGTACGAGACCATCGATGCCGATCAGATTGACGACATCATGAACGGTAAGGAGCCGCGTCCGCCGGCCGACTGGAGTGAGCCCAGTGGCGGCGAGGGTGAGGGTGGCGTCAAGAGTGAAGAGGCTCCCAAGTCCGATGCTCCATTGGGCGGCCCGGCCGGGCAGCACTAAACGGTAAACAGAGCCCCGCCTTGCGGGGCTTTTTTTGTAGCGCTTGCGATATAATCCCCCCATGATTTTTGATTGTGCCGGCAACCCCCTGGACCTCACCTCCCCCCGGGTGATGGGGATCCTCAACGTCACTCCCGACTCCTTCTCCGACGGCGGCCGCTTTCTCGGCCGCGAGCAGGCCATCGCCCAGGCCCTGCGCATGGTGGAGGAGGGAGCGGCGATCATCGATATCGGTGGTGAGTCCACCCGTCCAGGTGCCGCCGAGGTGTCGGTGGAAGAGGAGATCGCCCGGGTGGTGCCGGTGATCGAGGCGCTGGCGCCGGTGCTGCCGGTACCGATCTCGGTGGATACCTCCAAGCCTGAGGTGATGAGGGCGGCGGCGGCAGCGGGAGTCGGACTGATTAACGATGTCTATGCCCTGCGCCGCGAGGGGGCGCTGGAGG
>JBFFRO010000280.1:0-2770 GCA_041572995.1 Thiohalomonadaceae bacterium | reverse complement strand
GTGAATTTTGCCCCGACCCTGCTGGAACAGCTGGATGATTACGCCGCTCAGGTCGGCGCCTACCTGGAGGACGGCATGCCGCTACGCGACCCGCTGCTGGCGGCCCTGGCCACCCCGGCACTGCCCAGTGACGGCGGCCAGCGTCTGGCCCTGATCGAGCAGTGCCTGCGAGCCAACGACCAGCGGCTGATTCGTCGTTTTCCCGCCTATGCCGAACTGGCCGCGCTGGCGGGGGGCGTCGAGGGGCGGCCGGCACGGGCCGAATACCTCAGCAGCCGTTTTCTCGCCGACCTGCTGGTCTGGTATCACCTCGCCTGGCTGGGCGAGACGGTGCGCCGTGACGATGAGCGGGTGCGTGCGCTTATCGACAAGGGAAACCACTACAGCATCCATGACCGTCGCCAGTTGCTGGGAATCATCGGCGAGCTGCTCGCGGGCGTACTTGGTCGATACCGCCACCTGGCCGAGTCCGGGCAGGTGGAGCTCTCGGTTACCCCCTATGCCCACCCGATGGCCCCGCTGTTGCTCGACTTTAATGCCGCTCGGGAGGCGCAGCCGGAGCTGCCCTTGCCCGAGGGGCATTATCCGGGCGGCGCCGAACGTCTGGACTGGCAGATCGCCGAGGGACTGAGGGTGTTTGAGGAGCACTTCGGCTTTCGTCCTGCCGGTTGCTGGCCCGCCGAGGGGGGCGTTAGTGAGGCGGCCCTGGGCCACTTTGCTGCCGCTGGCTTCAAATGGCTGGCCGCTGGCGGACAGACCCTCAACCAATCATTGGGAGCAGAGGCGGGTGAGTGCATCCACCTGGCCTATCGCAGGGGGGAGGAGGGGGCGGCGCTGTTTTTCCGCGATGACGGCCTCTCCGACCTGATCGGTTTTCGCTATGCAGACTGGCATGCCGACGATGCGGTCGCCGACCTGCTCAAGCACCTGCGCGGCATCGCGCAGGCCTGCGAGGGCGAGCCACAGCGGCTGGTGACCCTCTTTCTTGATGGCGAGAACGCCTGGGAGTACTACCCGGAGAACGGTTATCACTTCCTCAGCGCCCTCTATCGTGAGCTGGCCACGGCCAGTGATATCGAGCTGACCACCTTTTCCGCCGCGCTGGAGCAGGGGCTGCAGCCGCAGGCGCTGCCCCATCTGGTGGCAGGGAGCTGGGTCTACGGCAATTTCTCCACCTGGATGGGGGATGCCGATAAAAACCGCGGCTGGGCGTTGCTGGTGGAGGCCAAGCACGCCTTCGATGCCGCTGCCCCCGCTCTGGATGAGGCGCGTCGCCAGCGGGCTGAGCGGCAACTGGCCATCTGCGAAGGCTCGGACTGGTTCTGGTGGTTTGGCGACTACAATCCTGTCGACTCGGTACGTGATTTCGAGCGCCTCTACCGCCTGCACCTGGCGGCCCTCTATCACCTCATCGGTGTTGAGCCGCCCGAACACCTGGACGAGGTGATCTCCCACGGCGGCGGCACCCCGGCAGCGGGTGGCACCATGCGCCCCGGGCAGGTGGGGACCGGGGGATGAGCGTCCCCCTGCCAAAGCGCCGCGCCGGGGTGCTGTTGCACCCTTCCTCGCTTCCGGGGGCCGGTGAGTGCGGTACCCTGGGGGCCGAGGCGCGCCGCTTTGTCGACTTCCTGCGTGCCGCCGGTCAGCGTATCTGGCAGCTGCTGCCGCTCTGTCCCACCCATGGCGATTACTCCCCCTACCAGGGACTCTCTGCCTATGCCGGCAATCCGCGCCTGATCGACTACGCTGAGGTGGAGGCCTGGGGTTGGATGGGGGAGGGGGAGAGTCCCCTGGAGCGAGCCTGGAATGGCTTTCAGAACCATGCCGATGGCGGCATTCGGGTCGCCTTCGATGCCTTCAAGCAGGAGCATGCCTTCTGGCTGGATGAGTACGCGCTGTTTACCAGCATCCGTGAGCAGAATGGACTGTCCGGCTGGTGGCAGTGGCCCGCTGAATTGCGTGACCGTGAACCGGAGGCCTTGCGAGGCTGGGGCAAGGAGCATGCCGAGAACATGGAGCGGGTGCGTTTCCAGCAGTTCCTCTTCTATCGCCAGTGGATGGCCCTCAAGCAGTACGCCAACGAGCGTGGCATCGAGCTCTTCGGTGACCTGCCAGTCTTCCTCGCCCACGACAGCGCCGAGGTGTGGGCCGGGCGGCGCTGGTTCCGTCTGACCACCGAGGGCGAACCGATGGTAGTGGCGGGGGTGCCGCCCGATTACTTCTCCGCCGAGGGGCAGCGCTGGGGCAATCCACTCTATGACTGGAGTGCGCTGGAGACGGACGGCTTTCACTGGTGGCTGTTGCGGCTGCGTTTCCAGCTGCGCCTCTTCGATTGGTTGCGCATCGATCACTTCCGCGGTTTTGAGGCATGCTGGGTGATCCCCGCCGGCGAACCGACTGCCATTAACGGCCGCTGGGAGAAGGTGCCCGGTGAGCGCCTGTTCGCGGCCCTTGAACATGAGCTTGGCCAGTTGCCGCTGGTGGCCGAGGACCTGGGGTTGATCACCCCCGAGGTCATCGAGCTGCGCAAGCGCTTTGACCTGCCGGGAATGAAGGTGCTGCAGTTCGCCTTTGACGGCAGTCAGGAAAACCCCTACCTGCCGCACTTCCACGAGCGCGATGCGGTGGTCTACACCGGTACCCACGACAACGACACCAGCCTAGGCTGGTTCGCGAGCCTTAGTGACGAGGAGCGGGAGCGGGTGATGAGTTACCTGGGTTACCCTGCCGAGGCAATGCCCTGGCCGCTGATTCGTGCCGCCTACGTCTC
>JBFFRO010000279.1:0-2780 GCA_041572995.1 Thiohalomonadaceae bacterium | reverse complement strand
CGTCGCCGCCCAGGGCCTGAATACCGTCTGTGAGGAGGCCCGCTGCCCCAACCGCGGTGAGTGCTGGAGCCGCGGTACCGCCACCTTCATGCTGCTGGGCGACACCTGCACCCGCGCCTGCGGCTTCTGTGCGGTGAAGACCGGGCGCACTAGCGTGGTCGATGCCGGGGAGCCCGAGCGGGTGGCCAAGGCCGTGGCCAGCATGGGCCTGGATTACGTGGTGCTCACCTCGGTCAATCGCGATGAGCTGGCCGATGGCGGCGCCTCCATCTTCGCGGAGACCCTGCGCCAGATCCGCGAGCGCTCGCCGGGTACCGGGCTGGAGATCCTCACCCCCGACTTTCGCGGCTGCCAGGAGGCGGCGCTGGAGAGCATCATCGAGGGTGCGGGTGGTGTGCCGCTGGTCTTTGGTCACAACGTCGAGACCGTGCCCAGCCTCTACAAAACAGTGCGCAAGGGGGCTCGCTATGAGCGCTCCCTGCGCCTGCTTGAGCTGGCCGCCGCGGTGCCGGGCGTGGAGGCCAAGTCGGCCATCATGCTGGGCCTGGGCGAGCAGGCCGATGAGCTGAGCGCAGTGCTGCGCGATCTGCATGCGGCGGGTGTGTCGCGGGTGGCCATTGGCCAGTACCTGCGCCCCAGTCGTTACCATTTGCCGGTGCGTGAGTACGTCACCCCGGAGCGTTTTGCCGAGATCGGCGCGGAGGCCGAGGCGCTAGGCTTCTCCTGGGTCAAGGCCGGACCGATGGTGCGCTCCTCGTACCACGCCGAAGAGTAATCAACGGGAATACACTATGAGCAGACAGACACCCCTCTACGAGGCGCACCTGGCACAGGGGGCGAAGATGGTCGATTTCGCCGGCTGGTCCATGCCGATCAACTACGGCTCGCAGATCGAGGAGCACCACACGGTGCGCCGCGAGGCCGGCATGTTCGATGTCTCGCACATGTGCGTGGTGGATATCCGCGGCGTGCGCAGCCGCGACCTGCTGCGCTACCTGCTGGCCAACGATGTCGCGCGCCTGGACGGCAGCCCCGGCAAGGCACTCTACAGCTGCATGCTCAACGAGCGAGGCGGGGTGATCGACGATCTCATCGTCTACCACATGAGCGATGTCTGGTACCGCGTGGTGGTCAATGCCGGGACCCGCGACAAGGATCTGGCCTGGTTCGCCAGACACGCCCGTGCCTTCGGCGTCGAGGTGCTGGAGCGCGAGGACCTGGCGATGATCGCCGTGCAGGGGCCGACGGCGCGCGAGCGGGTACACCAGGCCATCGGCCGTCACGCCGATGCCTGCCGCGATCTGGAGCGTTTCTCCGCCGCCGAGTCCGGTGAGTGGTTCATCGCCCGCACTGGCTATACCGGTGAGGATGGCTACGAGGTGGTGATGCCGGAGGCGGAGGCGGAGGATTTCTGGCACGCCCTGAGCGAGGCCGGTGTCGCCCCCTGTGGCCTTGGCGCCCGCGATACCCTGCGCCTGGAGGCGGGCATGAATCTCTACGGCCAGGACATGGACGAGGAACACGGCCCGCTCATCTCTGGCCTGGCCTGGACCGTGGCCTGGGAGCCCGCTGACCGCGACTTCATCGGCCGTGCCGTGTTGGAACAACAGAAGGCTGCCGGGGTGCCGCAACGGCTGGTTGGCCTGGTGCTGGAGGACAAGGGGGTCCTGCGCGCCCACCAAAAGGTTATTATTGAGCTTCCGGAAGGGGGAGAGGGCGAGACCACCAGCGGCAGCTTCTCGCCGACCCTGGGCAAGGCCATCGCCCTGGCGCGCATTCCCGCCGTTGACGGCGTCGAGCAGGTGTCGGTGGAGATCCGCGGACGCCAACTGGCGGCGCGCATCGTCAAGCCCCCCTTCGTACGTGACGGCAAGGCGGCGGTATAGGCCGCCAACCAACAACAGAACAAACACACTTTCGAGGATTAAGCATGAGCAATCTGCCCACCGAACTGAAGTACGCCAAGAGCCACGAATGGGTCCGCACCGAGGCGGATGGCAGTCTCACCGTTGGCATTACCGACCACGCCCAGGAGCTGCTGGGTGACATGGTCTTCGTCGAGCTGCCCGAGGTGGGCGCCGAGCTGGGTGAGGGCGATGAGTGCTGCGTGGTGGAGTCGGTGAAGGCCGCCTCCGATGTCTACGCGCCGGTGGCCGGCAGCGTCACCGAGGTCAACGAGGCGGTGGTCGACAGCCCCGAGATCGTCAACTCCGACCCCTACGGCGAGGGCTGGCTGTTCAAGCTCTCCGGCGGCGACACCTCCTCCCTGCTGGATGCCGACGGCTACGCCGCGGTCATTGCTGACGAGTAATCCCGATGCCGTTTATTCCCCACACCGAGGCCGATATCGAGGCGATGCTCAAGGCGATCGGCGCCGAGGGCATCGAGTCGCTGTTCGATGAGATCCCGGCGGAGCTGCGCGCCAACGGCCTGGAGGGCATCCCCGAAGGGCTGAACGAGATGGCCATCGGCCGGCTGATGCGTCTACGCGCCGCCGTCGACGGTGAGCCGCTCTGCTTCATAGGCGCCGGCGCCTATGAGCATCACATCCCGGCGGCGGTGTGGGAACTGGTAACCCGTGGCGAGTTTTACTCCGCCTACACCCCTTACCAGGCGGAGGCCAGTCAGGGCACCCTGCAGCTGGTCTACGAGTTCCAGTCGATGATTACCGCACTTACCGCTCTGGATGCGGCCAACGCCTCGCTCTACGACGGCGCCTCGGCGCTGGCCGAGGCGGTGCTGATGGCGGTGCGCGCCAACCGCAAGAGCAAGTCCAAGCG
>JBFFRO010000278.1:0-2784 GCA_041572995.1 Thiohalomonadaceae bacterium | reverse complement strand
CCGATGCCGGCGTAGAAGCCGGGCTCCTCGATCAGCTTCATGGTGGCCAGGCCGGCGGCCATCGCCACCGGGTTACCGGAGAGGGTTCCGGCTTGGTAGACCGGGCCGAGCGGGGAGAGCTTCTCCATGATCTCGCGCTTGCCGCCGAAGGCGCCCACTGGCATGCCGCCGCCGACCACCTTGCCGAGGGTGGTCATGTCGGGCTTGACCCCGTAGTGGCCCTGGGCGCCGCCGAGGGAGACGCGGAAGCCGGTCATCACCTCGTCGAAGATGAGCACGCTGCCGTGCTCGTCGCACACCTCGCGCAGCCCCTCGAGGAAGCCGGGCACCGGCGGGATGCAGTTCATGTTGCCGGCCACCGGTTCGACGATGATGCAGGCCACCTGGCCGCCGACCTTGGCGAAGGCCTCCTTCACCGCGTCGATGTCGTTATAGGGCAGGGTGATGGTGTGCTCGGCCAGGGCCGCGGGCACGCCGGGGGAGCTGGGCTCGCCGAAGGTCAGCATGCCGGAGCCGGCCTTCACCAGCAGCGAGTCGGAGTGGCCGTGGTAGCAGCCCTCGAACTTTACGATCTTGTCACGGCCGGTGTAGCCGCGGGCCAGGCGGATGGCGCTCATGGTCGCCTCGGTGCCGGAGCTGACCATGCGCACCATGTCCATGGAGGGGACCAGCTCGACCAGCTTGTCGGCCATCACCGTCTCGATCACGGTGGGGGCGCCGAAGCTGAGGCCGTTGGCGGCGGTTTCCTGCACGGCCTTGATCACCTCGGGGTGGGCGTGGCCGGCGACCATCGGACCCCAGGAGGCGACGTAGTCGATGTACTGGGTGCCGGACTCGGAGTAGGTGTAGGCGCCCTCGGCACGCTTGAAGAAGACCGGCTCGCCGCCGACCCCCTTGAAGGCGCGCACCGGCGAGTTGACCCCGCCGGGGATGTGCTTCTGGGCGGCTTCGAAGAGTTCGTGGGAGTGGGGCATGGTCATTTCCTTCACATTGATTCGGTAAACAGGGCGCTCAGGCCTTGGGCCTTGGCGCGGATCGCATCGGGGGTGTCGGCATCGAAAAGGCCGCCGATCACCGCCAGCAGGTCGGCGCCTGCCTCGATCAGCAGGCCGCCATTGTCGGCGCTGATGCCGCCGATGGCAACCACCGGACAGGGCAGCTCGGCACGGGCGAGGCCCAGCAGCGCCGGATTGGCGGGCGGCGCCTCAGGCTTGCTGGCGGAGGGGAAGAAGCGGCCAAAGGCGCAGTAGTCGGCACCGCCCGCCACCGCCTCACGGGCCAGCGCCAGACTGTCGTGGCAGGTGACGCCGATGATGGCCTCATCCCCCAGTCGGGCGCGAGCCTCGCTCAGGGCCGCATCCCCCTGGCCAATGTGTACCCCGTTGGCACCGATGGCCGCGGCCAGCTTCACATCGTCGTTAATCAGCAGTGGTACGCCACGGGCGCGGCAGAGCGCCAGCAGCGACTCGGCCTCCTGCCGGCGGCGGGCCGCGTCCACGCCCTTGTCCCGGTACTGGACGAGGACCACGCCGCCGTCGATGGCGGCGGCGACCTGCTCCAGCAGGCGCTCGCCGGGGGTGAGGGCGGCATCGGTGATGGCGTAGAGGCCGCGTCTCGGCATAGGGAGAGGACCGAGTATGGGCATGGTGCTAGTGGGCACTTACTCTTGTTCCTCGCGTGCCCAGAAGAGGCGGTTGGGCAGGTGCTGGCCCATGCCGGGACGGTAGCCGGCCTTGAGCGCCTCGAAGGTGTACTCCTGGGCCTCGTGGATGGCGGTAAAGGGCTCCAGCCCCTGGGCCAGCAGACCGGCACAGCTGGCGGCCAGGGTGCAGCCGGAGCCGTGGTAGCTGTGCGGCAGGCGTTGCCAGTGGAAGCTCTCCAGCTTGCGGTGGTTGGTATAGAGGCGGTTGATGAGCTCCTCCTCCTTTTCGTGGCCGCCGCTGATCAGCACCCACTCACAGCCCATCTCCATCAGCTCCTGAGCGCAGGCGTCCAGGGTGTCGGCCTCGTGGGCGAGGATGCGTGCCTCCTCGCCGTTGGGGGTGAGCAGAGTGGTCTGCGGGAAGAGCAATTCGGCCATGGCCGCGGCCATCTCCTCGTTGGCCAGGGTGGTGCCGCCGCCGGCACGCAGGATGGGGTCGAGCACCACCGGGGCGTCGGGGTAGTCACGCAGCAGGGTGTGCACGGCCTCCACATTCTCTACGCTGCCGAGCATGCCGAGCTTAAAGGCGGCCACCGGCATGTCCTCCAGCACCGCCCGCGCCTGCTCCACCAGCAGCCCCGGCGCGACCGGCTCGAAGCGTTTGACGTTAACGCTGTCCTGCACCGTCAGCGCGGTGATCACCGGTGCCGGGTGGGCTCCCATGCTGAGCACCGCCTCGATGTCCGCCTGGATGCCGGCACCGCCGGTGGGGTCGTTGCCGGAGAGGCACATCACCACCGGCACCTGCTGCGGCTCGTTCATTTCAGGGTCCCCGCCTGGCGGGCGATGAAGGCAGTCTTGGCCGAGAGCTCGAAGGAGCAGCTCCATTTGTAGGCCAGATTGATGGACTCGGCGCGGGCGTAAACGCCGTGGCCGCGCACCACCATCACCGGGTAGTCGGCCAGCACCTCGGCAACCCGCGCCGGGGCCTGTTCGACATACTTGTCGTAGGGGATGTCGATCACCGGGATTTTGTCGAAGTAGTACTGCCCCTCGAAGTCGGCCGGGTGGAAGTCGGCGCCGTCCATGGTCATGGCCACCGAGTAGGGGCCGTGGCTGTGGAAGATGGCGCGGGCGTCGGG
>JBFFRO010000277.1:0-2785 GCA_041572995.1 Thiohalomonadaceae bacterium | reverse complement strand
GCGCAAATCTTGCGCACATCGACGCCACGCAGTTCAGCCTCGCAGATGGTGATATCCGGGGGCTGTCTGCTGAACTCATCCTCTGCCTGCTCGTAGGAATCGACAAAACGAACCCGGGTGTGCTCACCCAGAAAGTTGTCGATCAATATGTGATCGACCTTGTTCTGTGCATGGTCACCCACAAAGAGGATATCGAGAGCTGTGCTGTTAAGAGCGGACATTGCCTGCATACGTCTCAAGTATTAGCGGTCGCTAATATTCTAGCTGGTCGCGTGTGTAATTAGAACACCCTACGGCAAACGGATTGATTCTGGCTTAAAGCGAACGGTGCCCGTCGGACACGGGGCCGGCCGTGTTGGGTCGTGCCATATGGGCTGTGGTCGTTGCCCCACTGCTCTGTTATCATGCGCGCTCTTCGACGGTGGCCCGCATTGGTCCCCCCGCGACGATAAACCGTGAACCCGGTCAGGCCCGGAAGGGAGCAGCCGCAGCGGTGGACTCGGGCGCCGGGGTGTGGCTGGTGTGGGCCGCCACCTTTCTAGCCTCCCCTTCGTAATATTCACCCCTCGCGGCCACTCGGCACGCTGGTTATAATCGACCTTCGCACCCGTGGCGCCCGGCGCCATGACAACGCCCGAACAGAAGGCGGAATCGAATGAGTTATCAGGTACT
This sequence comes from Thiohalomonadaceae bacterium, assembly GCA_041572995.1. GTDB lineage: Bacteria > Pseudomonadota > Gammaproteobacteria > Thiohalomonadales > Thiohalomonadaceae > JBFFSW01. The sequence continues at coordinate 2,113 of JBFFRO010000277.1, read as the reverse complement.
TGCGCGCAAGTGGCGCCCCCGTAGCTTTCCCGAGATGGCCGGCCAGGAGCATGTCCTGCGTGCCCTGATCCACGCCCTGGATGAGGACCGCCTGCATCATGCCTTCCTCTTCACGGGCACCCGCGGGGTCGGAAAGACCACGGTGGCGCGCATCCTCGCCAAGTCGCTTAACTGTGAAAAGGGGGTCTCCTCCACCCCCTGCGGCGAGTGTGCCGCTTGCCGCGAGATCGACGAGGGGCGCTTTGTCGACCTCATCGAGGTGGATGCCGCCTCGCGCACCAAGGTGGAGGATACCCGTGAGCTGCTGGAGAACGTGCAGTACACCCCCACCCGCGGCCGCTATAAGGTCTACCTCATCGACGAGGTGCACATGCTCTCCAACCACAGCTTCAACGCCCTGTTGAAGACCCTGGAGGAGCCGCCGCCGCACGTGAAGTTCCTGCTGGCCACCACCGACCCGCAGAAGCTGCCGGTGACCATCCTCTCGCGCTGCCTGCAGTTCAACCTCAAGCGCCTGCCGCTGGAACTGATCGACAGCCACCTGATGAAGATCCTCGGCGAGGAGGGGATAGAGGCCGAACCTGCTGCGCTGCTGGAGATCGCCCGTGCGGCCGACGGTTCCATGCGCGACGCCCTCAGCCTGCTCGACCAGGCTATCGCCTATGGGGGCGGCGCGCTTAAGGCCGAGGAGGTGCGTGCCATGCTCGGCAGCATCGACCGGCAGCGGGTCTTTGCCCTGTTGGAGGCGCTGGCCGAGGATGACGCCGCCGCACTGTTTGCCGAGGTGGCGGCATTGGCCGAGCAGGGGCCCGATTTTGCTGGGGTGCTGAATGAGATGAACGGCGCCCTGCAGCGCATTGCCTTGGCCCAGCGCCTGCCCGAGGCGGTGGACGACAGCCTCGGTGAGGCTGAGGCGATTCGTGCCCTGGCTACACGTATGCCCGCCGAGGATGTGCAGCTCTACTACCAGATCGGCATTACCGGGCGCCGTGACCTGCCGCTGGCCCCGGAGCCGCGCGGCGGCTTCGAGATGACCCTGCTGCGCATGCTCGCCTTCCAGCCCGACGAGGGCGGCAGTGGCGGCGGTGGTGGTTCGCGTCCGGCAGTGCAGGCCCAGCCCAGGGCCGAGGCCAAACCCGAATCGAAACCCGAACCCCGGCCGGAAGTAGCAGCGCCGCCCGCGCCGGTTCCGGCACCGGTCTCTGCCCCTGTCGTTGAGGCTGCCGCGGAACCCGCCCCGCCTGCGCAGCCAGAAGTCGCTGAGGTACGTGAGGAGGCGCCGCGACGTCCCTCACGTCTGGACGAGGCCCGCGCGGTGCTCAACGGCGAGATGAAGGCCCCGCCGCCGCCGGCACCGCGCGCGGTGACCCCGGAGGAAGCCGCAGCCCGCAGTGTGCGTAGCGACATGCCGCCACAGGGCTTCGACGAGGCGCCGCCGATGGAGGGGCCTCCCCCCGGCTTTGACGAGCAGGGCGGTCCGCCCCCTTTTGATGGCCCGTCGCCCACCGAGCTCCAGGGTGGTGACGGCGGTGACCGGGCCCTGGAGTCGATGCCGCCCGCTGCAATCATTACCACCGAGTTGCCTGAGATTCATGTCTCCGAGCAGGCCGAAGCGTGGGCGCAGTTGTTGGAGGCGTTGCCGGAGCTCGGTGGGGTGAGCAAGCAGTTTGCAAAGCACTGTGCGCTGCTCAGGCGCGAGGGCAACTGCTTCGAGCTGGCGCTGGATGCCAACATGCCCGAGCAGATGGGCGGGCGTCAGCGCGAGCAGGAGCTGCAGCAGGCACTCAGCGCCCACCTGGGCGAGGCCGTGGAGCTGCAGTTCCGTGAAGCCAGCGGGGTCGAGCGCGGTGAGGCCACCCCCAATCGGCGCGACGAGCTGCGCCGTGCCGAGGCCCAGCGCGGGGCCGAGCAGGCCATCGCCGATGACCCGGCAGCGCAGGCGTTGCTGCGTCGCTTCGGCGCCCAGCTGGTACCCGGTTCGGTGCGTCCGCTATAGGCCGCACGCGGCCAAGTCGGTAGAATAGCCCCATCCATTTCAGTACAGACGAATTGAGGTTGAGTGATGATTAAAGGTGGACTCGGCGGCCTGATGAAGCAGGCCCAGAAGATGCAG
>JBFFRO010000276.1:0-2815 GCA_041572995.1 Thiohalomonadaceae bacterium | reverse complement strand
TCAACAAGCGTATGCCCGGCCACGTGCCAGCGGTGGGCATGCTCGGCATAGCCGGGGCTAATCACGCCGACACGACAGCGCGTACGCAGCTGCGGCAACAGCTGGATCGCCGCCTGCGAGCCGGCCAGCGGAAGCAGGGCAGCGCTGCCGTAATAGGCCGCGGCGACCGCCTCCAGGCCATCCCCCTCCTCGGGCAGGCGCTGCCAGTGGCTGATGTCGATGGCCGGCACCGGCCAGGACTGGGGGTTGATACCGGTCGAGAGGTCCAGCCAGCCATCCAGGGGGATGCCATAGCGCTGGGCCGCCTCGCGCAGGCGACCGCCGTGGTGCAATGCTTCAAGCAATCGGGAAGCTCCAGGGGAACCAGCGCAGGCCAAAGAGCCCCCACAGCATGGCCACCGCCAGCCACAGCAGCAGGCTCACCCGCACCAGGCGCAAACAGCGGACGATATCCTCGGCACCGGGGGGCTCACCCTCACCGAACACCGGTCGCTCCTCCAGCTGGCCGTGGTAGATGGCCGCACCGCCCAAGCGCAGGCCCAGCGCCCCAGCCCCGGCGGCCATCACCGCACCGGCGTTGGGGCTGGCGTGGCGGTGCGCCTGCTCACGCCAGCAGCGCACGGCCGTGCGGCTCTTGCCGACCAGGGCGTAGCTCAGGGCCGTGAGCCGGGCCGGCGCCCAGTTGAGCAGGTCGTCCCAGCGCGCGGCAGCCCAGCCAAAATCACGGTAGCGTTCATTGCGGTAACCCCACATGGCATCCAGGGTATTGGAGAGGCGGTAGATCAGCACACCGGGACCGCCGAGTAGCAGGAACCAGAAGATGGCACCAAAAACGGCATCGTTGCCGTTCTCCAGCACCGACTCGCAGGTGGCGCGGGCCACCCCCTGCTCGTCCAGCTCGGTGGTATCGCGACTGACAATCCAGCCTACCCGCTCGCGGGCCAACGCCAAGTCGTGGGCGGACAAGGCCTCCACCACCGCCATGGCGTGACGATAGAGACTGCTACCGCCCAACGCCAGGGTCAGCAGTATCAGGTCCACCAGCCAGGCAAAGGTCCAGACGCGCAGCAGTAGCACCGCCAGCAGCAGCGGCAGCAACGCCAGTGCCAGTGCCAAGCCGCCGCGCAGGGCACGGTCCGCCCCCTCGCCGCCATACAGGACTTGCTCCAGCCAGACGGCCAGACGGCCGAAGCCGACCAGCGGGTGGTAGCGGCGCGGCTCGCCCAGCAGGGCATCCAGGGTTACTGCAGCGAAAAGGGTCAGGGTCGATAGCATGGGCGCTATTCTACCCAATACACGCGGAAATAACGGTCGCGGCCAATATCAGGTTAAAATAGTAAAGTATTGGCATAACCGGATACCCCCCATGGACTTTACCCCGCTGAACGAAACCCTGGCCCGCATCCAGGCCGACACCCGCTCGGGCCAGTCACTGCTGCTCTACGCCCTGGTCAAGACCCTGAGCATCCCCCAGGGGGGCCACTCCTATCTGCTCACCAAGCTCAAGGAGATGAATCCGGACACCCGTCAGCTGGCCTACGGCCTGATGGAGCTGATGGCCAGCGGCGGTAGTGCCGACCCACACTGGGCCGAGGCCGAGCAGGCCATGGACAGGGCGATCCGCGGCTGATGGATACCCCCTTCTGGGAACGTCCCCTGGCTGAGCTCAATCGCGAACAGTGGGAGGCACTGTGCGATGGTTGCGCCCGCTGCTGCCTCAACAAGCTGGAGGATGAGGAGAGCGGTGAGCTATACCTGACTAACATCGCCTGCCGCTACCTCGATCGAGACAGCGGAGGTTGCACGGTCTATGCGCGACGCACGGTGCTAGAGCCCGAGTGCATCCAGGTCACCCCCAGGAACGCCGCCACCCTGCGCTGGATGCCCTCCAGCTGCGCCTACCGCCTGCGCGCCGCCGGCAAACCGCTGCCCGAGTGGCACCCGCTGATCAGCGGCGACCCACACAGCGTACAGGAGGCGGGCATGGCGGTGGGCCACTTTGCCGTGCTGGAGTCCGAACTCCCCGAAGGGGCGGCCCTTGAGGACTTCATCGTCGGCCCGTTCGAGTGAACAGGGCACGTGGTGTATGCTGAAAAAGATGCCTAAGGACGTGTAACGGGTGGATAGAGAACTTCTCGAAAGACTGGGTAGCGGTGCCTACCAGCAGTATCTCAACGAGCTGGAGCAGGCCACAGAAAACCACGCGCGCTGGTTGGCCCAGGTCAACCGCACGCTGGTGTGTGGCTGCGAGGCCAACCCCGATGACCTTGGCGACTCCCCCCACACCCTCTGTCAGTTCGGCCGCTGGTACGAGCGGGTAGACACCGCCGAGCTACTGGAGATGGAGGAGTTCAAGGCCATCGGACCGGTTCACCGTGATATGCACTTGGCCGCCCGCGACCTGCTGCTACAGGCCGCTGAGCACGCCCCCATCCCCACCGAGGGCTATGACCGCCTCTCCCAGTTGACCGAGCAACTACGCGCCCAGTTGCAAACCCTCAGCAGCCGCCTCAAGGGCGACCTGGGACTGGCCTCGCGCTTGATGGGTAAGGTATTCGAAAACGCCGCCGAGGGGGTGATCATCACCGCCCCGGACGCCACCATTCTCAACGTCAACCAAGCCTTCACCGAAGTCACCGGCTATCACGCGGAAGAGGCCCTGGGCAAGACCCCGCACATCCTCTACTCCGGACGCCAGGACGACGACTTCTACCGGCAGATGTGGCACACCCTCAGCGAGGAGGGGCAGTGGCAGGGCAGTATCTGGAACCAGCGCAAGGACGGTAGCACCTATCTCGAGCACCTCTCCATCGTC
>JBFFRO010000275.1:0-2839 GCA_041572995.1 Thiohalomonadaceae bacterium | reverse complement strand
TTACCACCAAGTAGTTCGCTTCGCTATACTGTATCCTCGCCTACGTTTCAAAATTAACATTAAGTTGATTCGGTAATTTATTGATATGAAAGAGATTAATGTGCTCATGGTCTGTATGGGCAACATCTGTCGTTCGCCCCTGGCCCACGGCCTGTTCGAGCACCTGGTCGAACAGGAGGGGCTGTCAGAGAGGATTCGTGTCGACTCGGCCGGTACCCATGCCTACCACGTCGGCGAACAGCCTGATCCACGATCTCAGGAGACAGCCCTGCGCCGTGGCGGCATCGACCTGAGTCAGCAGCGGGCGCGCAAGGTGAGGGCGGAGGACTTCGCGCACTTCGACTATGTGCTGGCCATGGATGAGGAGAACTACCACAACCTGCGGCGGATCTGCCCCACGGGCTACGATGATCGCCTCAGCCTGTTCCTGGATTACGCGCCCCAGCGCAAGGAGCGTGAGGTACCCGACCCCTACTACGGCGGTGCCGAGGGTTTCGAGCGGGTCTACGAGATGTTGGATGAGGCCGCACGGGGTCTGCTGCAGGCTATCCGTAAGCGTCACCTGTAAGGGATAAAACACAGGACGAAAAAAAGCCGGGCAGTGCCCGGCTTTTTTGTGAGCTGCGTTCGCCCTTAGCGGCGGCCGCGGCTCGGGTGGCGGCGACGGTCACGGCTGGTGCCGGCGTCGCTGGAGCTGCTGAGGAAGCTCGGTTTGGCAGCCGCCGGAGCCGGAGCCGGAGCTGACTCTGGGATGACTACCGGGGCGCTGTCGGCAGTCGCCTCAACACTCTCTTCCTTGGTCACCTCGATGCCGGCAAGTTCGCCACCGGCCATGTCCAGTGGCTCCATGTCGGCACTGGTCAGGGGCGGGAGCTCGGCCTTGGCGGCGATTGCCGGCTCGGCAGGCTCAGGTGAGCCCGGCTGATCTTCGATAGGCATGTCCTGCACGCGCACCTGCTTTTCGGTGATCTGACCACTGCCGGAACGGCGGCGACGGCCACCGCGACGGCCACGGCGGGTGCCACCGCTACGCTCGCCGGACTCTTCCTCGGACTTGGGCTTGTCGCTGCTCGGGGCCTCGCTCTTCTGCTCGGTGACCTCATCACGACGCTTGTCGCGGCCACGGCCGCCACGGCGACGGCCTTTGCGGCCACCCTTGTCGTCCTTCTCCTGGCGCTTCTCCTTGGGCTTCTCCTCGGCCTTTTCCTCAGGAGCGTTCTCACGCGCCTGCTCATCGCTACGGCCCTCGCTGCTGCGGCCACGGCCACGGCCACCACGGCGACGCGGGCGGCGACGGCCGGAGCCCTCCTCACGTTCACCCTCGCGCGGCTTACGCTTGGGTTTGCGCTCCTCGCGCTTATCTTCCTTGGCCTCCTCCTCGGCAGCGCCGCCGAAGAGTCCACCGAAGAGGCGGCTGAGGAAGCCGGGTTTTGCCTCGGGCTGCTTCTGCTCGCGTTTTTTGCCCTTGCCCTTACCGCGCTCGGGGCTCTTGCCCTTGCGTTTCTCTTCGGCCTTGCCCTTCTTGCGGCCCTCATCGCGAGACTTCTTGGCCGTGGGAGCCTCGGAGGTGCTGGTTGGGGCCGGGGCCGGGGCGGGCACCGGAGCGGGCGGGGCAACGGTCTGCACTACCGGCTGTTCCTGAGTGCTCTTGGCCGCGGGTTTGCGCCCCGGCATCGGCTCGGGCTCAGGCTTGGCAGCCATTTTGTAGCTGGGCTGCTTGAGCTCGCTGGTGTCCATCTCATCGACACGCACGCGCTGGACCTCGAAGGCCGGGGTCTCCAGGTGCGGATTGGGCACCAGCAGCACACGGACGTCCTGGCGATCCTCGATTTCGTTGATCTGCTGGCGTTTCTCGTTGAGCAGGAAGGTGGCAACGGAGACCGGCAGCTGAGCCTGGATCATGCCGGTCTTCTCCTTCATCGCCTCCTCTTCGACGATGCGCAGGACCGACAGCGCCAGCGACTCGATGCTGCGGATGCTGCCGTGGCCCTTACAGCGGGGGCAGACAATCTGGCTGGACTCGCCGAGAGAGGGGCGCAGACGCTGGCGCGACATCTCCAGCAGGCCGAAGCGGGAGATGCGGCCGATCTGGATGCGCGCGCGGTCCTGTTTGACCGCGTCCTTGAGGCGGTTCTCCACCTCGCGCTGGTTCTTGGCAGGGCTCATGTCGATGAAGTCGATGACCACCAGGCCGCCGATGTCACGCAGGCGCAGCTGGCGGGCGATCTCCTCGGCCGCCTCCAGGTTGGTGTTGAGGGCGGTCTCCTCGATGTCGCTGCCCTTGGTGGCGCGCGCCGAGTTGATGTCGATGGAGACCAGGGCCTCGGTCGGGTCGATGACGATGGAGCCGCCGGAGGGCAGGCGTACCTCGCGCTGGAAGGCCGACTCGATCTGGCTTTCGATCTGGTAGCGGGTGAACAGCGGCACCGGGTCTTCGTAGAGCTTCACCTTGTGCAGGTTGTGCGGCATCACCAGCTGCATGAAGTCGTGCGCCTGCTTGTAGACCTTGGGGTCGTCGATCAGCAGCTCGCTGATATCGTTACGCAGGTAGTCGCGAATGGCGCGAATGACGACATTGCTCTCCTGGTAGACGAGGAAGGGGGCCTTGCCCTGCTTGGCGGCATCCTCGATGGCGCCCCACACCTGAGAGAGGTAGTCCAGGTCCCACTGCAACTCCTCGGCGCTCTTGCCGACGCCAGCGGTGCGCACGATGAGGCCCATATCCTGGGGGATCTCCAGCTGGGCCATGGTGTCACGCAGCTCGCTGCGGTCATCACCCTCGATGCGGCGTGAGACACCACCGGCGCGCGGGTTATTGGGCATCAGCACCAGGTAGCGG
>JBFFRO010000274.1:0-2847 GCA_041572995.1 Thiohalomonadaceae bacterium | reverse complement strand
GAGGGGTGGTTGTGGGCGGCGATGAGGGCCGCCGCGTTCAGCTCCAGAGCCCGGCGCACCACCTCTCGCGGGTGTACCCCAGCACCGTCGATGGTGCCGAAGAAGAGTTCCTCGTAGGCCAGTACACGGTGACGGTTGTCGAGGAACAGGCAGGCGAAGACCTCGCGACGGCGGTCGCGCAGCTGAGCCTTGAGGTAGTCGCGGGTGTGCTGGGGGGAGGTGAGAGCATCGCCGTGTTCCAGGGTTTCACGCAGGTGGCGCCGGGAGAGCTCCAGAGTCGCCTGCAGTTGGGCGTACTTGGCGCTGCCTAGGCCCTTGCCACGGCAGAAGTGCTCATGCTCGGCCTCAAGCAGGGCGCGTAGACCACCGAAATCAGCGAGTAGCTCGCGGGCCAGGTCCACTGCGCTCTTGCCGGGGAGACCGGTGCGCAGGAAGATGGCCAGCAGCTCGGCGTCCGAGAGGGCGTGACTGCCGAGCTTGAGCAGCTTCTCACGGGGGCGTTCGCCCTCGGGCCAGTCGCGGATTGCCATAACACCTCCCTGTTATGCCCTTTGTCCGTTGAGCCAAGTGTAGTCCATGGCCGATGGGGTACACCGCGGGCCAACCTTATTTGATAGACTTCACGCCCATGAGCGAACTGAACGGAAAGCGTGTGCTGCTGGGCATCAGCGGCGGTATCGCCGCCTACAAGGCGGCGGCACTGGTGCGCCTGTTGCGCGCTGCCGGTGCCGAGGTGCAGGTGGTGATGACGCGCGCCGCCCGCGAGTTCATCACCCCCATGACCTTGCAGGCCCTTTCCGGCAAGCCGGTGCGCTGCGAGCTGTTCGATGCAGAGCACGAGGCGGCCATGGGCCACATCGAGCTGGCCCGCTGGGCCGATGCCATCCTCATCGCCCCAGCCAGTGCCGACCTGATGGCGCGACTGGCCGCGGGCATGGCCGATGACCTGCTGACTACCCTCTGCCTGGCGAGCGAGGCCCCGCTCTATCTGGCCCCGGCGATGAACCAGGCGATGTGGCGCCACCCGGCCACGCAAGACAACGCTGCGCGGCTGCAGCGACGCGGGGTCACCCTCTGGGGCCCGGCCGAGGGGGAACAGGCCTGCGGCGACCAGGGCCCGGGTCGGATGCTGGAGCCGGAGCAGTTGCTGTCACACCTGATCAAGGCACTGGCCCCGCGTGAGCGCCTGCTGGAGGGGCTGGCGGTGACGATTACTGCCGGTCCCACCCGCGAGGGGCTGGACCCGGTGCGCTTCATCAGCAACCACAGCTCCGGGCGTATGGGCTTTGCCTGCGCCGCTGCTGCCGCCGAGCTGGGCGCACGGGTACGCCTGGTGGCCGGCCCCGTCTCCCTCCCTACCCCGAGCGGGGTGGAGCGGGTGGATGTGGAGAGTGCCGAGCAGATGCGCGAGGCGGTGCTGGCCGCCCCCGGGGCCATCTTCATTGCTACCGCGGCGGTGGCCGACTACCGCCCACGTCTGAGCGCCGATGAGAAGATCAAGAAGGGTTCCGAGTCGATGGACCTGGAGCTGGTGCGCAACCCAGACATCCTCGCCGAGGTGGCGGCACTGCAGTTCGGCCGACCCTTCTGCGTCGGTTTCGCCGCCGAGACCGATAACCTGGTGGCCCACGCACGGGCCAAGCTCGAGGGCAAGGGGCTGGATATGGTGGCTGCCAACTGGGTCGGTGAGCGGGCAGAGGGCGGTGGCTTCAACAGCGAGGAGAACGCCCTGGAGCTGTTCTGGGCCGACGGTACCGAGAGCCTGCCACGGGCCCCTAAGACAGAACTGGCGCGCGCGCTGCTGGCGCGTATCGCCGAGCGTTATTACCGCGTTAAGCAAGAGCAATAAATAAGGAAAGCGAATAGTCATGCGCAAGATTCAGATGAAGGTCCTCGACCCCCGCCTGGGTGACACCATTGAGCTGCCGGAGCATGCCACTACCGGCTCGGCGGGGCTGGATATGCGTGCCTGCCTTGATGAGGCACTGGAGCTCGCCCCCGGTGAAACCGCCCTTATCCCCACCGGACTGGCCATCCACATCGACGATCCGGGGCTGGCGGCGGTGCTGCTGCCGCGCTCTGGCCTAGGCCACAAGCACGGCATTGTGCTGGGTAATCTGGTCGGCCTGATCGACTCCGATTACCAGGGCCAGGTGTACGTCTCGTGTTGGAACCGGGGTAAGGAATCATTTACTATCAACGTCGGTGAGCGCATCGCGCAGATGGTCTTTGTGCCGGTGGTTCAGGCCGATTTTGAACTGGTCGAGGAGTTCTCCGAGAGCGAGCGGGGAGAGGGCGGATTCGGTCATACCGGTCGTCATTGATCCCACACTGTTCCCACCCACGTTGGTTACGACTTAAGGGTCGGCAAGCATGAAGCTGTTCAACAAGAAAAAGGAAAAGGCACCGGAGGAGCAGGCCGAGTCGCAAGGTGCCAGCGGGCTCTCCATTGCCCGTTTGATGCTGTTTCTCTTTCTGGCCACGGCGTTGGCGGCGGCACTGGCGGGCTTCCTCGCCTACGGTCAACTGGCGGCCCAGGCCGATCGCATCCAGCTACAGAAGCAGATCGCCGTGGCCGAGCGCATGGCAGCCAAGATCGAGGGGCGTCTGGCTGCCCTGCACGGTTCTCTGCAGGCAGTAGCCACTGACAAGGCCCTGGTCGGGGCTCTACGCGAGGGCGACCGGGCTGGCATGGGCGAGTTGCTGGCGCGTTACCGCCAGCACTTTTCCGGTGTGCTCAGCCTGCGCCTGCTCGCCCCCGAGCAGAGTGAACCGAACCCGCGACTGAAGCCGGCATTGGGCTATGCCTGTCTGGAGCAGGCCACCCAGGTGGGCAACAAGGGGGCT
>JBFFRO010000273.1:0-2860 GCA_041572995.1 Thiohalomonadaceae bacterium | reverse complement strand
TGCTGCGGGCACTACTGGAGCAACGCTAGTCCACCCCGTTGAACGCTCTCAGCGGCAGGCCGCCTGGGCCTGATTACGCAGGGTTCGCCGCCGCTCACGCATCATCTCTCCCTGCCCTGCGCTGTAACCGTTACGCATCCGCGTATCGATATCATCGATCGCCGCCATGATCTGCTCGCAACGACGACGGTTACTGGTGCGTGTGTTACCCGAGGTGGCCGCCGGCATCGCCCGCTGTGGCGTCAATGTCGTCGACGGCCGGCGAGTCTGCGGATAGCCGCCGCCCTCCCCCTTCCTCACCCAGGCCTGCTGGTACTCATCAAAGACGTAGTACTCATCGCGAGGCAACTCCTCGAAGCGGATGCGGCCGAAGCCGCCGTTCTCGCATTTGCTGCGGGTCAGGCTGGCAACGCGACGGGCGGAGGCGTTCTCATCGTGGCGAAAGCCATAGACATAGTTGACCACGCCGAGGATGGCGGAACCCGCACCGTAGATGCCGCCGTAGCGATCCAGTTCACGACTGGAGTCACCGTTTCCGCGCATGCGCTTGAACACATCCTCCGCGTAGAGGGTGGCCAGCTCACAGGCATGCTCATCCACTCGGGGGCCGCTGGCTCCGATGTTGACGGTGGAGGCCTCCTCCTCGGCGGCGCACGGCACCTCGGAGAAGCCGACATTGCCCTCGGCGTCCACACACTTGTAGATGGCCGCCACCGGCGAGCTAAACATCAAGGCCGTTACTAATCCCAGGACCCTTTTCATCGGCTATCTCCCTATGCCTTCTCATCCAGCCTCGCGCGACGCCCCCACAGGGCAGCCAGCAGCGAGCCGGAGAGATTGTGCCAAATGCTGAACAGTGCGCCAGGCAGGGCCGCGGTCGCACTGAAATACTTCACTGCCAGGGCCACGCTGAGACCGGAGTTCTGCATCCCCACCTCGATGGCCAAGGTGCGGCAGGTGATCGCATCGTGTCCTGCCAGGCGCGGCAGCCAGTAACCACAGGCCAGGCCGGTGGCATTGTGCAGCACCACCGCCAGCATCAGCAGCGGGCCCACATCGGTGAGCCGTGCATGATTGAGGGCAACGACGATGGCGATAATCACCACGATAGCGCTGATGGCAATCACAGGCAGTAGCGGGCGCAGCCGTCCCAGGCGCTCACCCAGGGCGTGGTTGATCCCCGCTCCCAGCAACAGCGGCAGAAGGACGATGGCGAGGATGTTGGAGAGCATGTCCAGCGCCGGCACCATCACCCGCTGGCCGATATAAAGCTCGGTGAGCAGCGGCATCATCACCACCGCCGTCAGCGTGGAGGCCAGCGTCAACGAGACCGACAGCGCCAGGTCGCCGCGGGCTAGGTAGGTAACCACATTGGAGGCGGTGCCCCCGGCACTGGCCCCCACCAACACCATACCCACCACCAGCGCCGGCTCCAGTCCCAGCAGGTCGGCGATCAGCAGTGCCGCCAGCGGCATCACCGCAAACTGCATCAGCAGGCCAAAGGCGATCAGGGTGGGCCGCCGTGCCACACGCAGGAAATCACTAGCGTTCAGCCCCAGCCCCATGCAGAACATGATCAGCGCCAGCAGTGGCAGGATCGCCGGGCGCCCCTGGACAAAGGGCTCAGGGAAATACCAGGCGGCCGCCGCCAGCAACAGGGCCCACAGCGGATACATCAGGGTGATAAAGGGCATAGCGCTCCTCAGCTCCCCTCAGCCATGCCATCAACCGGTGGCAGTGGCGGCATCGGACAGCCGATCGACTCGGTCACAGCACGCAGCAGCTCCAGCTCCTCGGGCTTGATCATGTTGTCGGCCAGCACACAGTCGGCACAGGCTTCGACCAGCGGCTGCTTGAGCAGCATCGGCAAGCCATCGAGCCTTGCCAGTGCCCGCTCCAGTTGCTGCAGCAGACTCTCACCCCGGGGTACCTTCACCGGCTGCTCGCTGAAACTGCGCATCAGCCGCTGGTAAAGCGCCTTGCGCTGACTGTTGGGCATGCCGGAGGTGCGCAGCAACAGAGCCAGCACGAAGGCAATCTCACCCAGCACCGGTTGATAGCTGCTAATCGACCGGGGCCTGCGCACGACGCCACCGAGAAGGCGCCGGCGTAGCAGGGTCATTAGCGAGAATTCGAAGAGGCTGTAGCTGCCATCCATCGCCGCCAGTGCCTCGCAGGTGGTGATGACGCGCTGTTGCCCCTCATCATCCAGCCGCTGCAGGGCGGGCAGGCAGAGCTCCAACAGGGGCAGTCGCAGGCGTGTGGGTAGGTCGCGGCACTGGCCGACATAGAGCTGGAACTGCTGCAGATCCAGCTGCGGGTCTTGCTCACCCAGCAGCGCCATGGCACGCGCCTCCTCCGCCTGGTTGTGGCGGTGGATAAGAGCATAGAGCAGGACCGAGGCACGCTGCTGATCGTGGGCCGCTTCGCGCAGCCCATCCGGCAGTTGCGCCAGCAGGGCGACGGCATAGTCGAGATTCAGTGGCTGCGGATCGCCGATGCTACCTGCCAGCAGCGAGGCACTGGCCAGACTCGGACCATCACCAATCATCATGGGCGCGGCACTGGGGGGGATCGCCTCATCCACCGCAGTCAGAGCCTCCACTCCCGGCGTCAACTCCTCCCTGGCGTAATCGCTCAGCAGGTGCTTGTAGCCCAGGCGCTCAATGCGCTTCTCCAACGGCGGGTGGGTAGACATCCAGCCGAACAGGCCGTTGCTGAGTGGATTGGCGATACAGAGGTGACTCAGCTCCTCGCTGTGACCACCGAACAACCGCGAGCCGCTGCCGTGCTGGATCTTCGCCAGTGCCATCGCCAGCCCCCGCTTGTTGCGGGTGTACTGCACCGAGGAGGCATCGGC
>JBFFRO010000272.1:0-2876 GCA_041572995.1 Thiohalomonadaceae bacterium | reverse complement strand
GAAGGCGATCAGGCCGAAGCCATCGGTCATCGGGTTACGCCCCTTGATCGAGGAGGCCAGGCCCACGCCCAGGGCGGTGACCAGTGGCACGGTGATGGTGGAGGTGGTCACCCCGCCCGAGTCGTAGGCGATGCCGATGATTTCGGCCGGGGCGAAGGCGGTCATCACCACCACGCCGATATAGCCGCCGATGATCAGGTACTGGATGGGCCAGCCCTTGAGGATGCGCAGCACGCCGAGGACGATGGCGAAGCCCACCGACAGCGCCACGGTCAGGCGCAGGCCGTTGGCATAGGCGGCGCGCGCCGACTCGTCATCGACGATCATGCCGCCGAGGGCGGCAACGTTGGCTGCCTCCGCGGCCACCGCGATCAGCGCCGGCTCGGCCACCGTGGTGCCGAAGCCCAGGGCGAAGGCGAAGGCCAGCAGCCAGAACAGCGAACCCTTGCGGGCGAAGGCGTAGGCCATGTTCTCGCCGATGGGAAAGAGACCGATCTCAAGGCCGCGAATAAACAGCGCCAGCCCCACCACCACCATGGCGGTACCGAGCAGCAGCTTGCCGAGATTGGGGATGGGCTGTTGCAGCACCACCAGCTGGAAGAAACCGATCACCAGAATGATCGGCAACAGGTCTTTGAAACTCCCCCACAGGGGCTTGAATAGGGCGTGCATCAACGCGTCGTGTTCTTCGTTCGGCTGGGGGATAAAATGTATCTTTTCTACGGTACACCATCGTCCAAGCGCTGGGTAGCGCCGCTGTGGTTTAATAGAGCCCATGCAACAGACACCACCGGAACAGGGGCCGCGCATCGGCCGCGGCATGTACCTGACGGCCTGGGCCATGGCCCTGGGGCTGCTGGCACTGCTGCTCAACGGTCCGCTGGAGGAACGCCGCAACCCCAATCGCGATGTCGCCGGGCGGGTGCAGGGCGACGTCGCCGAACTGAGCCTGCGCCAGAATTACGGCAACCACTACCTGCTCATCGGTCGCATCAACGGCCAGGAAGTGGAGTTCATGATCGACACCGGCGCCAGCGACGTGGCCATCCCCGCCGAGCTAGGCGCCGCCCTGGGGCTCAAGCCCGGTCATGCCGAGCGCTACTCCACCGCCAACGGCACCATCACTGCCCACCGCACCCGTATCGACACCCTGGAGCTGGGGCCCATCCGCCTGCACAACGTGCGCGCCTCGCTGCTGCCGGCCGCCGGCGATGAGGTGATCCTGCTAGGGATGAGCGCGCTCAAGGAGCTGGAGCTGGTGCAGCGGGGCGAGACCCTGATCCTGCGGCAGTACCCCTAACGATTAAAAAGAACCAAGAAGAAAAAGAATAACGGAGGAGTAATGGAGTTTATTCACCAACTGACCGCCTGGAGTGGCGAACTGGCCGGCCTGCTGTGGGGCAATGTCCTCACCCTTATCGTGCTGCTGGGTGTGGGCCTCTACCTCACCCTGAAGATGGGGCTGGTGCAGCTCAAGGGCTTCCGCCACTCCACCGAGCTCATCGGCGGCAAGTATGCGCGCGCCGAGGACGTGGGCGAGGTCTCCCACTTTCAGGCACTGGCCACCGCACTCTCGGCCACCGTCGGCACCGGCAACATCGCTGGTGTCGCCACCGCCATCTCCCTGGGCGGTCCCGGCGCACTGTTCTGGATGTGGGTGACCGCCTTCTTCGGCATGGCCACCAAGTTCACCGAGACCACCCTGGCGCTGAAGTTCCGCGAGGTGGACGCGGACGGCAAGGTCGCCGGCGGCCCCATGTACACCCTGCTGCACGGCCTGAAGATGCGCCGCACCGCGGTGCTGTTCGCCGCCTTCGCCCTGATCGCATCCTTCGGCATCGGCAACATGGTGCAGGCCAACTCGGTGGTCGACGGTCTCAGCTACCTCTGGCCCGAGGTGAAGGAGGACGCCTGGCTGCCGGGGGTGGTGATGGCGGCGCTGGTGGGGCTGGTGATCCTCGGCGGGGTGAAGCGCATCTCCCGGGTCGCCGCCACCATCGTGCCGTTCATGGCGGTGCTCTACCTGTCGGCGGCGCTGATCGTGCTCTTTAACCACATCGAGGCCATCCCCGATGCCCTGCTGACCATCTTTAACGCCGCCCTCAACCCCTGGGCGGTGGGCGGTGCCGCGGTCGGCGAGGCGATCCGCTGGGGTGTCGCCCGCGGCCTCTTCTCCAACGAGGCGGGGCTGGGCTCCTCGCCCATGGCCCACGCCGCGGCGCGCACCAACGAGCCGGTGCGCGAGGGGCTGGTGGCGATGATGGAACCCTTTATCGACACCCTGGTGATCTGCACCCTCACCGGCCTGGTGATCATCGTCAGCGGCGCCTACCTCGCCCCGCCCGAGGGGGCCAAGGGCGCGGCGCTCACCGCCCACGCCTTCTCCACCACCCTCGGCGAGGGCGGGGCCATGGTGGTCGGCGTCGGCCTGGCGCTGTTCGCCTTCTCCACCATCATCGCCTGGTCCTACTACGGCGACCGCTCGGCCCGCTTCCTCTTCGGCGAGAAGGCGGTGCTGCCCTACCGCGTGGTGTTCACCGTGCTGGTGGTGTTCGGCGCCGCGGTACCGCTGCAGCTGGTGTGGAACATCGCCGATGTCACCAACATCCTGATGGCCCTGCCCAACCTCATCGCCCTGGTGCTGCTGGCCGGACTGGCCAAGCGCCTCAAGGATGAGTACTTCGACAAACCGCGCTAAAATAGCCGCCCTTTTCCAGGAGTAGACCCATGAGCGACCTGATCATCGAAGACATCACCACCGGCGAAGGCGATGAGGCCGTCTCCGGCAAGACCATCACCGTGCACTACACCGGCTGGCTGACCGACGGCACCAAGTTCGACTCCAGCAAGGATCGCAACGATCCCTTCCAGTTCCG
>JBFFRO010000271.1:0-2876 GCA_041572995.1 Thiohalomonadaceae bacterium | reverse complement strand
GCACTGACGAAGAGGTTGGGGCTGCTATCGCCCTCGCGGGTGGTGGCGAGGATGTAGTGGTAGTCGATGCCATCACCGCTGTCGATCTCGCCCAGCACGGTGACGATGAACTCGCCCATCTGGTAGCGGCGTTGGGGAATGGCGGTATGGATAACGGGAATGCTCATGCTTTCTAGTATGCGGGCCCGCGGCTAATACTCAACCCCCGTCCCTCCGAGCCCGCAGTAACCGCCGGGGTTCTTGGCCAGGTACTGCTGATGGTAGGCCTCGGCGAAGGTGAAGGGACCGGCCTCACGGATCTCGGTGGTAATGGGGCCGTAGCCTGCGGCAGCCAAGCGTGCCTGGTAGTGCTCGCGCGAGGCCTGGGCCAGCTGCAGCTGCTCCGGCGTGTGGGTGTAGAGGGTGGAGCGGTACTGGGTTCCGCGGTCGTTGCCCTGGCGCATGCCCTGGGTGGGGTCGTGCCCCTGCCAGAAGGCCTGCAGCAGGGCCTCGAAACCAATGGCCTGCGGATCGTAGACCACCCGCACCACCTCAACGTGGCCGGTGCTGCCGCTGCAGACCGACTCGTAGTCCGGGTTCTCGCTCTCGCCACCGGCATAGCCCACCGCTGTCACCCACACCCCCGGCAGCTGCCAGAAGAGTCGCTCGGCACCCCAGAAACAGCCCATGCCGAACTCCACCACGGCCAGCCCCTGGGGATAGGGGCCAGCCAGCGGTCGGTCGTTAACGTAGTGCTGCTGCTCGCGGGTCATAGGACTAAGGCTAGTCCCGCTTGTTCAGTTCGGCCAGGCGTTGATAGAGCTTGCGCTCCTCCTCGCTCAGCTGCCTGGGGATCTGCACCTGCAGGCGCAGGTTGAGATCGCCCCGCCCCTCGCCGCGAAAGTGCGGCAGCCCCTTGCCGCGCAGGCGCAACACCTCATCGGGCTGGCTACCGGGTGGCAGGGTGACCGCCACCTCCCCCTCCAGGGTGGGCACCCGCAACTTGGCCCCCAGCACCGCCTCAGTCACGCTCATCGTCTGCTGGCGCCAGAGATCGGCACCGCGACGCTGGAAGCGCGGATCGGCGCGGCTGAAGACCGCCACATGCAGGTCGCCCGGTGGCGTCTGCGGCTGCTCGCCGGGCAGGCCATGGCCCGCCACCCGCAGCTGGATCCCCTCCTCGATACCGGCGGGGATGGTGATCTTGAGGCTCTCCTCCTTCTCCACCTGGCCATAGCCGCCGCAACTGGGACAGGGCTCCTCGATACGGCTGCCGCGCCCCTGGCAGACCGGGCAGACGGTGACCTGCTGGTACTGCACCCGCTGGCCGCCGCGCTGCTCCTCGCGGCTCTCCACCTTGCGGCCGCTGCCGTTGCAGGCCGGACAGGGGGGCGGCGCCTCGCCGCTTTTGGTTCCGAAGCCGTGGCAACTGGGACAGACCACCGGATGGCTGACCCGCACCGTCTCCGCACCACCCTTGAGGATGCGCTCCAGCGGCACCTCGATGGAGACCCGCAGGTCCTGGCCGCGCGCCGGGCGCACGCTGTAGCTGGAGCGCCCGCGACCACCGCCGAACATGCGCTCGAAGACGCTGCCGCCGAAACCCAGGTCGCCGAAGAGGTCCCCCAGGTCAATGCCGGAGAAGATCTCCTCGTCGCTGTAGTGGGCAACACCCTCGGCACCCTGGGCGTCGTAGCGGGCGCGCTTTTGCGGATCGGAGAGAATGGCATAGGCCTTGGCGATGGCCTTGAAGCGCTCCTCCGCCTCGGGCGAGGCGTTGCGGTCCGGGTGCCACTTCATCGCCAGCTTGTGGTAGGCGCTCTTGATCGCCTTGGCGTCCGCATCGCGCGGCACCCCCAACAGTTCGTAGTAGTCCTCTTCCCGGGCCATCTCATCCCTCCCCATGGCAGGTTCCCATTAAGCCACAAGCCCTTGCATTCCCCAACACCCGGCCGCGGTGCTCGTGATACCCTGAAAATCCAAGGGGGAATCAGATGCTCAACGACAAGGTCAGCAAACTGCTGGAAGGAATTGCCCGCCTGGAGGCGGAGCTGGAAGCCGAACTGGCCGAACAACGGGAGCGCTTCAACTACTACATTGAAAAGCGGCGGGTCTATTTCGGATCAAAGGCCATCGCCTTGCAGCGAGGCATGCGCGTGGGGCTACTGCGCTACATGGCGGCGGGGGGCAGCTGGCGCGATGTGGTCGCCGCCCCCTTCACCTTCGCCCTGCTGCCACCGCTACTGCTGCTGGACCTTTTTGTCAGCCTCTACCAGGCGGTCTGCTTTCGCCTCTACGATATCCCGCGGGTGCGCCGCAGCGACTTTATCGTCGTCGACCGCCACCAGCTCGCCTACCTGAACATTCTGGAAAAAATTAACTGCGCCTACTGCGGCTATGCCAACGGCCTCATCGCCTACTGCCGGGTGATCGCCGCGCGCACCGAGCAGTTCTGGTGCCCGATCAAGCACGCCCGCCGACGCCAGAGCATGCACGAGAACTACCCCTACTTCCTCGATTACGGCGATGCCGAGGGCTACCGCGAGCACCGGCACGAGCTGCGCGATGCGCTGAGCAAGGAGGATGGGAAGTAAGAGCTAGGCGCGGCCGACGTTGCTGTCGGTGGGGGCGTGGTAGTAGTCGCTCTCTTGGGCCATGCGCTGGATCTCGCGCAGCAGTTCGGCCATGCGCAGCTCTGCAGTACTGACCGGCGCACAATCCTCGCAAAAGGCATCATCACAAGGCTGGCGGCTGTAGAGCCAGTAGTGGACGGCCCCGGCCAACAGGCCATCGGAGATATCCCACAGGTCCGCCTCCGGCTCGGCCTCGGCCAGGCGGTTGCCCAGCTCCACCGCCTGGCGGGCAGCGTCGTCGTAGATATCCTTGGGCTGGTCCAT
>JBFFRO010000270.1:0-2899 GCA_041572995.1 Thiohalomonadaceae bacterium | reverse complement strand
GCCGTCATCGCCGAGGATCATCGGCACGTGGGCGTACCTGGGCGGCTCGTAACCCAGCGCCTTCATGATGTTCATCTGTCGCGGGGTGTTGTTAAGGTGGTCATCACCGCGAATCACTTCGGTAATGCCCATCTCCATGTCATCCACCACCACGGTGAGGTTGTAGGTCGGGGTACCATCGGAGCGGGCAATGATCAGGTCATCCAGCTCACTGTTCTGGAACACCACCCGACCGCGCACCAGATCGTCGATCACCACCTCACCCTCGCGCGGGTTCTTGAAGCGGATCACCGGCTCGACACCCTCACGCGGCTCAGTACGCTCCAAACAGCGGCCGTCATAGCGCGGCTTCTGCTTGCTGGCCATCTGCTCCTCTCGCATCGCCTCCAGCTCCTCCTTAGAGCAGTAGCAGCGGTAGGCATGACCGGAGTCGAGCAGCTGCTGGATGATCTCCTTGTAGCGGTCGAAGCGCTCGGTCTGGTAGAACGGGCCCTCGTCGTACTCCAGCCCCAGCCAGGTCATCCCCTCGAGGATGGCGTTCACCGACTCGGCGGTAGAGCGCTCCAGATCGGTATCCTCGATACGCAGCACGAAGCGGCCACCATGCTTACGGGCGTAGAGCCAGGAAAAAAGCGCGGTGCGGGCACCACCGATGTGCAGATAGCCGGTGGGACTGGGGGCGAAGCGGGTCTTAATGCTCATGAAGGGCTGCTAACCTGTGTCTATAGAGTATGAATCGGGCCGCCATACGGGCGAAAACAGCCGGATTATACGCCATGGCCCGCCCACGGGCATCCCGGGGCAAAAAAGATTTGACCCTACGGCGGAGGCTATATAGAATCTCGGCCTCTTGATTTGGGGCGATTAGCTCAGCGGGAGAGCACTGCCTTCACACGGCAGGGGTCACTGGTTCAATCCCAGTATCGCCCACCAAATTAAAAAAGGGGTTAGCGAAAGCTAACCCCTTTTTTCTTGCCCGTTCCCAGACTTCTTTCGTGGCGAGATGCCACACGGAATCGCCCGCACTCCCCTACTCCATGGTCGTTAGCGTCAACGAGGCCTCGGCCGAGCGCACCTTATTGCTGCGTTTGGGTCGCAGTGCCCGCGTCTTCATCACCGCCTCCTTGTTGCCGCTGGCCTCAACGGTGTGGAGATCCAGGCGACTGTCGTAACGGTGGCCCGGCAGCTTGCCGACGAGGTCCTCGCTACTGGCGATCAGCTGCAGGTTCTCGGCACCGAAGGGCGGACTCACCTCGAACTCACCCAGGCTCAACCAGCGATTGGCATCGTCGGCATTAACAAAGGTGACGAAGGCGCGATCACCGTGACCATCACCCAGCTCCAGCAGGTAGGAGTAATGCTCATCGGCATTATGACTGACGATGTAAAAGTAGCCGGGGGCATTGAGTTTGACGAACAGCTCCACCGTGTCACCGCGCTGGTAGAGCAGGCCATCAGCGCCATCCTGGGTGCGCAGCTCGGCACGAAAATCACTGCTGACCACATAGCCCTCGTGCAACAGGGTGTCGAAGTCGACACTCTTGGGCTTGTAGTCGACCCCACGATAGGCCTCGGGTGCCAGCTTGACCACGCGCTTGGCAAAGGTAGTGCCATCGCTGGAGACTGCTGCATAACTGACCACCACCGCATCACTGAGCACCTCATAGCTACCCTTGAGGGTGGCATCGGCCAGGCGCGCATCGTCGACCAGTTCAACCTGCGAGGCCAGCTCATCGCGCAGCAGGCGACTGAGCGAGGTGGCGCGGCGGGCGCCGTGGGGCATGGCCGGCTTGACCGCATAGGTCATGGACGGAAGCTCACGGGCAATCATTTGCGCAGCGATGCTGAGGCTGGGGGCCGCCGCCTCGATGCTCATCAGGTCGGACTTCAGCTGCGAGGCATCCAGCGCGGCAGCCGGCGCAGAGGTGCCACTGAGCATAAAGAAGACGGCACGGTGCTTCTCGTACTCCTCCATCTCGGCCAGCGCCTGGGTCAGCAGGGCATAGCGGCGCGCCGGGTCGCCCTTGGCAGCATCCAGCTGTCCCTTGAGCCCTTCCAGGCTCTTTCTCTGGCGCTCGATCTCTTCCTGGTAGAGCGGTAGCGAGGTGTCGCTATTGAGCAGCGCGCTGCCGTAAAACTCGCCACGTTTGTCATACACCGTGACATCGGCGCCCAGCAGCGGCAGGTCACTGATGGACTGCTGGTTGCTCATTACATAGTCGTATCCGTCGCTGTCCGCATGGGTAGAAAGCTCACTTTTGACCTCGACGCGAATCGACTCCGACAGCGCCGACAGCGCCTGCGACCGGGCCTCCTTGCTGGTGGCCCCATAGCCTTCACCCGATAGCATCACCGCCTGGCTCGTCGATGCCATCATCAGCAAGATGCCGGAGGCAACAACTCTGCCCACGTAGTTCATACCCATATCCATATTCAATCCTGACTCCTGTGCCCGCTAGCGCACCACCACCGGAAAATCGGAGATGGTCATCGGTTTGGTGGTGGTCGGGGTCTGCTGGTTACCGGTCAGCCGCTTCACCCGCTCGCTCAGGTAGAGATCGAGCTGGTTGATGGTGATGGTCCCATCGCCGGTGTAGTCGGCCTTGCCGCTCAGTCCCTCCACCAGCGCCTTGGTAAAGGCGCCGTTGCCCCACTCGGCATTCTCCAACGAGTACTGCTTGCCGGTGGAACTGGCAAACACCACCACGCCGTTCTCCGCCGCCGAGAGGTCATTGACCACCGCGTTGATATCGGCCACCGCGCGGCGTCCACCCATCACGTTGCCCGAGTGACAGGTGTCGATGAAGGCCAGGGTCTTGCTCGGCAGCGAGGAGAGGGTCTTCTTGATCTCATAGTAGGGAACCGCGGTGCGACGGATGCGATCAGTGTTGGCGTCGCT
>JBFFRO010000269.1:0-2923 GCA_041572995.1 Thiohalomonadaceae bacterium | reverse complement strand
GACGCCGTCCGCGTCAGGGGTTTTTATGACAATGCCATACACTCTCCCGCAGCTGGGCTGGAACCACCTGTTACAACAGCAACTCTCGCTCGAGGAGTACGAAAGCTGCACACCCGCCCGGGTCGTCGGCCAGGAACGCTCACTACTGCATCTCGCCAGCGAGTCCGGCAATCTGAACCTGCCCATCCTTCCCTCCATGCCGGCGATCACGGTGGGTGACTGGCTGCTGCTGGATAACGAGCAGCACTTCCTGCGCCTGCTGGAGCGCAGCTCGCTGTTTTCGCGCAAGGCCGCTGGCACCCGTGTGC
Organism: Thiohalomonadaceae bacterium; assembly: GCA_041572995.1. Classification (GTDB taxonomy): domain Bacteria; phylum Pseudomonadota; class Gammaproteobacteria; order Thiohalomonadales; family Thiohalomonadaceae; genus JBFFSW01. The sequence goes on along the minus strand of JBFFRO010000269.1, from coordinate 2,615 downwards.
AGCGCCAGCTGATCGCTGCGAATATCGACACGCTATTTGTAGTTAGTTCACTGAACCAGGACTTCAATCTCAACCGCATCGAGCGCTACCTGGCGCTGGCCAACGAGAGTGACGTCGAGCCGGTTATCGTTCTCACCAAGCTCGATACCTGCGAGGCGCCAGAGGAGTACATCGACAGGGCACACGAGCTGGGTGATATGCTGGAGGTCGTCGCGGTGAACAGCCTCGATCACGCCAGTGTCGAGCAGCTGCTGCCCTGGTGTCAGTCGGGCAAAACCGTGGCCTTTCTCGGCTCCTCCGGTGTCGGCAAGTCCACCCTCATCAACACCCTGCTTGGCCACGGCGTGCAGCGTACCCAGTCCATTCGCGAGGACGATGCCAAGGGACGGCACACCACAACGGGGCGCTCACTACACATGCTCCCTTCTGGCGCCCTGTTACTGGACACGCCAGGCATGCGCGAGCTGCAACTGGCCGAATGCGAGCACGGTATCGATGAGACCTTCGCCGAGATCACGGAACTGGCGCAGCAGTGCAAATTCTCTGACTGCCAGCATCAGGGCGAACCGGGCTGCGCGGTGCGGGCAGCGATCAATGCCGGCGAAATCGATGAGCGTCGCCTGGAGAGTTATCTCAAGCTGATGCGAGAGCAGGCCTTCAACAGCGCCACCCTGGCCGAACGCCGGGCGCAGGATCGGGAGTTCGGACGTTACGTGCGCTCAGTAATGAAAAGCAAAAACAAGGATTAAGTGAGCTTTCAGATTACTCTAATAGTCACCCTTTAGACTGCGCCACTGGGCATAGGGCTATGCCCAGTATTTTATAAAAATAAATTCCGCATTATTGATAACAATAAGGAAGAGCAATGTTCTTTAAATGGAGCCCAGACCTGGATACGGGCATCGCTGAAATCGACACGCAACACCGGACGCTTGCCGACCTCATCAACTCGCTGAATGATGCCCGACATGGGGCTGACAGTTCGCAGATTGGTGATGTTCTGAATGCTCTCGCCGACTACACCATCAATCACTTCTCCTTCGAGGAACAACTGATGGAAGAGGCCGGCTACCCGCACCTTCGCGCACACCAGCGCATCCACCAACTCTTCATCAACCGCATCACCGAGTACCGTGAGCGTTTCGATAACGGTGAAAACGTCACCGACGACCTGCTCACCCTGCTCAAGGGCTGGCTGGCCAGCCATATCCAGCAGGAAGACCGGGGCTACCTCAGCTCCGTCAGCGTGGTCACCGAGGACACGAGCAAGTCCTCCTGGGTCTCCGGTCTGGTGAGCAAGCTCTTCGGCTAGACACAGGGCACTGCCCCAACATCAGTAACCTTGCTGCCCCCCCTGAGCCGTACGCCAGCAGTCCGCCAGCCGGCGAGCTGCTGGTGTCGCTCGTGCTTGCGCCCCACCACCGGCTGGACTAAGTTGATGAGGTTCACCTGTATTACTCATTGACTTAGCGGGGGTCGGGGATGGAGAGTCTTCTTGGAGAGCGTCTCAAAGAGCAGGGAGTAACGGACGAGCAACTGCAACAGGCCCTGGAGCGACAACGGGTACACGGCGGCCGCCTCGGCGCCAACCTCGCCGCCCTCGGCTTCATCTCGGACGATGCCCTCGATGAGGCCATGCACCGTCACCCCCCCATGCCCGCCTCGCTTGAGGACCTCGGCCTCAACCGCGCCTTCGTCACCGACCTCATCGTCAAGCACCTGTTCCAGATGGGCGACTTCACCGTCCACGACGTCGCCGCGCGGGTCAAACTGCCGGTTTCCCTCGTCAACGAGCTCATCGAGGAGATTCGCCGTGCCAACCTCATCGAGGTGAAGGGCGGCGAGGGACTCACCTCGCTCTCCTTCCGCTACACCATGAGCGATCCCGGCAAGCGCCGCGCCAACGAGCTGATGAGCCTGTCACGCTATGTCGGTCCGGTGCCGGTGCCGCTGGAGGCCTACCGGCGCATGGTCGAAGCGCAGACGGTGAAGAACGTGCTGGTACGCGAGGAGGATGTGAGGGAGGCCTTCGCCGGTCTTATCGTCAGCGACTCGATGCTCAGCCGCCTGGGTCCGGCGATCAGCTCCGGGCGCTCGATGTTTCTCTACGGCCCGCCGGGCAACGGCAAGACCTCCATCGCCGAGACCATCGCCCGGGTACTTCCGGAGAACATCTTCATTCCCTACTCGCTGACGGTCGACGATGATGTCATCACCCTCTTCGACCCACTCAACCACCAGGAGGTGGACGAGTCCGAGCGACCCGAGGATGCCGACTGGCGCTGGGCCTACATCCGGCGCCCGGTAGTGATCGCCGGCGGCGAGCTGTCACTCGACATGCTCGACCTGGAGTTCAACCCCATCGCCAAGTTCTACCAGGCGCCGTTACAACTCAAGGCCAATAACGGACTGTTCATCATCGACGACTTCGGACGCCAGCAGATCGAGCCGCAGCAGCTGCTCAACCGCTGGATCGTGCCGCTGGAGCGGCGAACCGACTTCCTCGCCCTGGAAACCGGCATGAAGTTCGAGATCCCCTTCGACCAGCTGATCATCTTCTCCACCAACATCGACCCCAAGGGGCTGGTGGACGAGGCCTTCCTGCGCCGCATCCG
>JBFFRO010000268.1:0-2951 GCA_041572995.1 Thiohalomonadaceae bacterium | reverse complement strand
AGTCACTGCCGGAGGAAAACCGTTTCGTCTTCGCCTATACCATCACCATTCGTAACCACGGCGCACACGCCGCCAAACTGCTCAGCCGCCACTGGCTGATCACCGATGGCGATGGCCACCGCCAGGAAGTGCGCGGCGACGGCGTAGTCGGCGAGCAGCCGAACCTAGCCCCCGGCGAGAGCTATCGCTACACCAGCGGCACCGTGCTCGATACCCCGGTCGGTACCATGCAGGGCAGTTACCAGATGCTCGCCGACGACGGCCGGGAGTTCGATGCCGAGATCCCGGTGTTCACCCTGGCCCAACCCAACACCCTGCACTGACGGTGCTGCGCTACAGCTACACCCTGTGGGCCCCCATCTACGACCGGGTGCTGGAACGGGTCAGCGAACCGCTGCGCCGACGCAATCTCGAGCGCCTGGCCGAACTACAGGCGGAAAAGGTCCTGCTACCCGGCATCGGCAGCGGCCTGGACATCCCACACCTGCCCCGCGGCCCCCACTACACCGGCCTGGACCTCACCCCGGCGATGCTGCGCCGGGCCCAGCGGCGTGCGCACGGCCGTGATGACATCGAGTTGCAGCTGGGTAACGCTATGCAGCTGCCCTTCGCCGACGCCCACTTCGATGTGGTCGTTATGCACCTGATCCTGGCGGTGGTACCGAAGCCCGAACTCGCCCTGCGCGAGGCCGAGCGGGTACTGCGACCCGGCGGACGGCTGCTGATCCTCGACAAATTTCTGCGCCCCGAACAAAGCGCACCCCTGCGTCGCCTGCTCAGTATTTTCAGCCGCCACCTCGCCACCCGCACCGATGTGGTCTTCGAGCCGCTACTGGAGCGCTGTCCCAGTCTGACGCTTGTCGACGACCACCCCGCCCTGGCCGGCGGCTGGTTTCGTTTTATCGAATTGAAAAAGGAACCGGACATCAGGGAGCGACCGCCGGTGAACGGGCAGGAGTCACTATGAGTACCTACGCCATTGGCGATATCCAGGGCTGCTTCGAGCCCATGCAGGCACTGCTGGAGCAGATCGATTTTAATCCGTCCCGCGACCGCCTCTGGTTCACCGGTGACCTGGTCAACCGTGGCCCCCATTCGCTGGAGACGCTGCGCTTCGTTAAGGGACTTGGCGATGCCGCCATCACCGTCCTTGGCAATCACGACCTGCACCTGCTGGCGGTATGGCGCGACCGCCAGCGCTACTTCAGGAACAACGACACCCTCGGTCCCATCTTCGAGGCCGATGATGGCGAGGAACTGCTGGAGTGGCTGCGCCACCAGCCGCTGATGCACCATGATGCCGAGCTCGGCATCAGCATGGTTCACGCCGGCCTGCCTCCACAGTGGGATATCGATGAGGCCATGAGCCGTGCCCATGAGGTGGAAGCGGTACTGCGCGGCGAGCGCTTCGAGGGCTTCCTCGAACACATGTACGGCAACCAGCCCGCCAAGTGGCACGAGGAACTCGAGGGCTGGGAGCGCCTGCGTTTCATCGTCAACAGCTTCACCCGCCTGCGCTACTGCACGGCGAAGGGCAAGCTGGAGTTCAACAACAAGGGCACCCCCGGAGAGCAGGACGAAAAACTGCTCCCCTGGTTCCAGGTTCCCGGCCGCCGCAGCGCCGACTCACCCATCGTCTTCGGTCACTGGTCAACCCTGGGCCTGCTCATCGAGGATGACATCAAGGGCATCGACACCGGCTGCCTGTGGGGCGGGCAGATGACCGCCCTGAGGCTGGAGGATGGTGAGGTATTTCAGTGGCAATGCCCGGAGTCGATGCATCCGGGAGGTGAGTAATACCCCTCCTTCCTCGGCCAATGCCAGGACAGCGGCTTGACTTGAGATGCCACGATCTCGATAATTCGAAATATGTCGAATATTAATACCGAACAACTCGCCGAGGCCTTCAAGGCCCTGGGCCACCCCCACCGGCTGGCGCTGTTTCAGCGCCTCTGTACCTGCTGTGCGCCCGGCACCCGCTGCGACATCGAGCAGGCGGTGCTGAGCGTGGGAGAGCTGGGCGAGGGGCTGGCCATCGCCCCCTCCACCCTCTCCCATCACCTCAAGGAGTTAAGCCGGGCCGGGCTGGTTTCCACCCGCCGCAACGGCAAGAAGGTGGAGTGCTGGGTCGAGCCCTCGGTACTGGAATCACTGGCCGCCTTCTTCGGCGGCAACGCATAACGGGAGAGACAACATGAGCGATCAGAATTGCGGCTGCGGCCCCCAGGAAAATGCCACCGGCTGCTGCGGCAGCGAGATCAAGAACGAGCACAGCACCCACGACGATCACCGCCAGAGTGTGCGCAAGGCCTACGCCCAGGTGGCCCAGGCCGATAACGCCGGCGAGGGCTGTGGTGTCGGTGCCAGCTGCTGTGGCACTACCGATGACAGCGCCATCAATACCCTCATCTCCACCCGCCTCGGTTACAGCAAGGCCGAGCTCGACCTGGTCCCCTCCGGTGCCGACATGGGCCTGGGCTGCGGCAACCCCAAGGCCATCGCCGCGCTGCAACCCGGCGAGGTGGTGGTAGACCTGGGTGCCGGCGGCGGCTTCGACTGCTTCCTCGCCGCCCACGAGGTGGGCCACTCGGGCCATGTGATCGGTGTCGACATGACCCCCGACATGCTCTCCAAGGCGCGCGCCAACGCGGTGAAGGGGATGTTCGAGAACGTCGAGTTCCGTCTCGGTGAGATCGAGCATCTGCCGATCGCCGATGAGAGCGCCGATGTGATCATCTCCAACTGCGTGATTAACCTCTCGCCCAACAAGCCGCAGGTGTTCAAGGATGCCTTCCGCGTGCTGAAGAAGGGCGGCCGCCTGGCCATCTCCGATGTGGTCGCCACCGTCGAGTTGCCGGAGGCGATGCGCAACGATGCCGGACTGATTGCCGGCTGCATGGGCAACGCCTCGCTGATCGAGGAGCTGGAGGCGATGATGGCCGAGGCTGGCT
>JBFFRO010000267.1:0-2959 GCA_041572995.1 Thiohalomonadaceae bacterium | reverse complement strand
GGCACCAGGGTCTTGATCATCCCCTCCACCGCGATGGCAAAACCGGTCTCCAATGAGCCGGAAAAGTCGGGGGTGTTGACCGGCACCACCGCGGTACCGCTGTACTCCGGGTGCTTGTCGCGGAACTGCTTCAGGGCGCTGTTAATATCGCAGCCCTGGGTCTCGGTCAGGCCCGTGGTCAGCAGGCCGATCACATCCGGATGGCTCTTTTTACAAATCGTCGCCAGCGCCTCAACGACATTGTCATCACCGCCCATCACAGTGCTCACCTGCTCCATCGCCGTGGTCTGCAGCGGAATGGGCTCGCGGAAGTGGCGCACCAGCATCACCTTGGCGAAGGCGGTGCAACCCTGGGAGCCGTGGAACAGAGGCATGGCGCGGTTAAGGCCGAGGAAGGCGAGCGAGGCGCCGAGCGGCTGCGACACCTTCAGCGGGTTAACCGTCAGCGCCTTTTTGCGTTTTTCGATCTCGCTCATGCCTCGCCCTCCTCTCGTTCGGCCTTTGACCAGGGTGCCGGCTCACGCACCGCGGGCCAGATGGGATTTTCAATGGTCAACGCCAGCTGGCGAGCGAGTTCCACCATCCCCTCATAACCGGCGTAGGCGTACTCGCGCTCCTGGTTGATATCGAGGAAGGGGATGCGCGCCTTGAGCGCGGTATACATGTTCCGCCCGCCGGCGATAAGGACATCAACGCCGTTGTTATTGACCATGTCGATAAGGGCACGCGGATTGCCATCCTCGATCATCTTCGCCTCCTCGCCCATGAGCTCGCGGATGCGTGCCTTGTCCTCTTCGGTGGACTTCTTGGTGCCAGTGGCCACCACCGTCATGCCGAGGTCCTGCAGGGCAGAGATCACCGACCAGGACTTCACGCCGCCGGTGTAGAGCAGCGCCTTCTTGCCGCGCAGCCGCTCGCGCCACGGCTCCAGCAGCTCGTCGATACGAGCCTCCTCACGGGCGATCAGTTTTTCGGTGCGTTCGCTCAGATCCGCATCGTCGATGACGCGGGCGAAATCTCGCAGGGCCTGCGAGGTATCGCGCACGCCGTAGAAGCTGCCCTCGAACCAGGGGGTCTCGTATTTGTCCTTGAGCTTGCGCGCCACATTGATCATCGCCTTGGAGCAGACCATCATGTTCACCTCGCTACGGTGCATGGTCTGGATCTCCGCAAAGCGGGAATCGCCGGAGAGGGTGCCCAGCACACGCAACCCCAGCTCATCGAACAGCGGGGTGACGTGCCAGTACTCACCGGCGATGTTGTACTCGCCGACCAGGGCGATGTCGTGAATAGTGCGTCCCTGCTTTACTTCCTCCGAAACCGGTTCCGGCTCGCGGGTGCCGATCACATATTTGACCATCGCCTCGCCGGCGATGCGGTTACCGAGGTTTTTGGTGCCGTAGAAACCGGCGCCGTCCACCGGCACCACCGGCACGCCCCACTTCTCGGTGGCCGCCTTGCACACCGCATCCACATCGTCACCGATGAGGGCGGGCACGCAGGTGTTGTAGATGAAGACTGCGGCAGGATTCTGCGAGTCGATCGCCTGCTTGATGGAGTGGAACAGGCGCTTCTCGCCGCGTCCCATGATGATGTCCTGCTCGGTCAGGTCGGTGGTCATACCGGTCTTGTAGAGGGTGGGACCGGAGGAGCGGGTGCCGCGATTGTCCCAGGAGGAACCGGCGCAGGCGATGGGGCCATGAACGATATGGGCCACATCGGCGATGGGCAGCAGGGCAATCTGCGCCCCGTCGAAGGCGCAGCCCCCCGCCGCCGCCCCTGGCTTGGGCTTGGCGCAGCCGGACTTGGCCTTCTTGTTGTGGGCACAGGCCGGTTCATCCAGAAGCGCGGCGATATCCTTCGGCTGCATGGCGTCACCTCATCGGTTGCTATTGTCATGGACTATTGCAACCGCTGTGCCATGTGGTATCTGGTTGAATTAAAAGACGTATGTCGTGTGCGTGAATGTCGCATTTGCGACAATTACCCCACGACGGAGCACGATGGTGACAAGCTGCACTGGCACTGAACTCCTCAGCCGGTGCATAGTCCATAGAATGGTTGAATGAACGGGAATGGGCACGTGAGCGAAAATGAGATTCAACAAACCCTGGGGTTGGGAAAACAACGCACAGGCCAGTGGCGCTGGCTCTGGCTGTTGCTGCTTCCCCTGCCGCTGCTGCTCTGGTGGCAGCTGGGCGGAGAGGCGGAATCGTCGATCCGCTACCGTACCACCGAGGTAGTCGAGGGCGATCTGACCCTCAGCGTCACGGCCACCGGCACCCTGCAGCCGCTGGTACAGGTCGAGGTCGGCAGCGAGCTCTCCGGCACCATCGCCAGCGTGGCGGTGGACTTTAACGACGAGGTCAAGGTGGGCCAGCTGCTGGCGCAACTCGATACCGCCACCCTGGAGAGCCGCATCGTCGAGGCCCGGGCCAGCCTGCAATCGGCCGAGGCCAAGGTGACGGAGGCGCAGGCCACTGAGCTGGAGAAGCAGACCGCCCTCAAGCGCTGCCGCGAGCTGGCAAAAAGCCAGATGTGCTCGCCCAACGATGTGGATGCAGCGGTCGCCGCCCATGCCCGAGCCCGTGCCGCTGTGGCCAGCGCCCGCGCCCAGGTGGCCATCGCCCAGGCCGCCCTTGATGGCCAGCTGACCAACCTGGCCAAGGCGACCATCAGCTCGCCCATCAACGGCATCGTCCTTGCCCGCAAGGTGGAGCCGGGCCAGACCGTGGCCGCCTCATTCCAGACCCCTGAACTCTTCACCCTGGCCGAAGACCTCTCGCACATGGAGTTGCTGGTGGCCATCGACGAGGCGGATATCGGCCGCATCGTCGAGGGGCAGCAGGCCGCGTTCAGCGTCGACGCCTTCCCCGGACAGCGCTTCAACGCCACCATCACCCAGGTACGACGCGCGCCGCAGACGGTCGAGGGAGTGGTCAGCTACGAGACCGTGCTC
>JBFFRO010000266.1:0-2992 GCA_041572995.1 Thiohalomonadaceae bacterium | reverse complement strand
GCTGCCCGAGGCGGTGCTGCACTATCGCCACCTGGGACTCTACGCCTACCGTGCCGGCTACATCCGCCGCTACATCTCGCTGCCTGCCTGCGAACTGGAGCGCATGGAGTCGCTGGAGCAGCTGCGGGTGCTCTACCACGGCGGCCGAATCCAGGTGGCCGAGGCCGTGGAGTTACCGGGCCACGGTGTCGATACCGCCGATGATCTGGAGCGGGTAAGAGCCCAGTTTGCCGATACGGTGGGGTTGTAGGCGTATTTCCCCTGATACGCTTGCGGCTACTTCCCATATATGCTGCTATAACATTATTAATCTAAATAGCCGCCATCTGGCGTTAAAAGGGGGAGTAAATGGGGGGAATCCTCTGTTATCCGGCTTGTTTCGGTAGGGGGCGCGGTTTACTCGCCTCGCTCGCCCTCCTGCTCTCTCTCTTCGTATCCCCATCCACCTTTGCCAGTACCACCGCTGAGATGCTTTGCAGCCGCGCCCAGCTGGAGCTGCGTGCCAAGCAGTATGAGCGGGCCATCGCCCTGCTCAACGAGGCCCTCGCCGATGACTGGCAGTACTGCCCACGCGATGCCAAGGCCCGCTACCTGCGCGGAGTGGCCTACAACCGCCTGGGGCAGGGGGGCGAGGCGCTGCCTGATCTGCTGGCCGCCGCCGATGCCGAGCTGAACGCCCCGGACCTGCGCAGAGAGACTGGACTGGCCTACTACCTAGTCGCCCGTGATCACCTGGCGGCGGAGGAGTATGCCGAGGCCCTGGAGGCGGCGCGCAAGGCGGCCCTCTACGATGGCGAACTGAGTGAACAGATCGCCAGCCTCAGTGCCGCGGCACGCCGCGGCCTGGAGGGGGAGCGCCCCTGGTCGCTGGAGCTCAGTCTGGGGCTGGCCTATGACGACAACCTCGGCCTCTACCCCGATAACTACCCCCTGCCTCCCGGCGTCGACACCCAGAGCGATGCACGCCTACAGTTCGGCCTCGATGCCCAGCGCCGCTGGGACGTGAGTGGAAGGCGCTGGAGCCTGGGCTACCGCCTGTTCCAGAGTCGCCACCAGGAGCTGGAGCAGTTCAACCTGCAGAATCACACCCTCTCCGGCGACCTGCGCATGGAGCACGCCCTGCTCGGCAAATCGGGGGAGTGGGGCCTTAACCTGCAGCTCATCCACGCGGCACTGGGCGGGGAGACCTACGAGCAGGGTGCCGCGCTAAGCCCCCTGTTGCTTATTGGTCATGACGGTGCGCTCTCCCTGGTTAAGTTCCTCTGGCGTGAGGACCGTTTTCCCTACGCCGGGTTGGAGGGGTATGACGGACGTCGCCTGGAGGGACTCTACCGCTACTACCTGACCGATACGGACGAGAGCTACAGCTATGCCGGTCTGCGTGGGCGCCATGAGAAGAGTACGGACTCGGCTCTGGACTTCCATGCCCTCGCCATGGAGCTGGGCGCACGCCGCCCCTGGCATGGCATTGAGGTGATCGCCGACCTTGATGTCGAGCGTCGTGTGTATGCCGACCATAACGATAATTTTGCCGAGATAAGCCTCATCTTTGGTTATCGCCTGCAGGAGGGGTGGCTGCTGGAGGCGGGGATGACGCGGCTAGAGAATCGCTCCGATGACGACACCCTGAACTACAACCGAAGCAACTACTTCTTTACTTCACGGTGGCAGCTATGAGACGGCTTCTTTTCGCACTGATGCTCCCCCTGCTTGGAGTGCCGCAGCTCGTGGCCGCTGAGGTTGTTGGTCAGGTTGTGGCAGTGATTGGTATGGTCGAGCGTGTCGGCACTGACGGTGTTCGAACTGCACTGCAGAGCGACGGCGATGTCTATCTGGGTGATCGCCTGTTGAGCGGTGCCGATGGGCGTGCCAAGCTGATGCTGCGTGATGACAGTATTCTCAAACTCTCGCCCTCCAGTGAACTGCATATCAGCGAGCAGTTGATCGGCGCCAATGGCGAGAGCAGTACCGGCCTGGGGCTGGTCAAGGGCCGCGTGCGCGCCCTGTTAGGGCGCAAGCTAGGTGCCGCCTCGCGCTTCGAAATCCATACCCCGGTCGCGGTAGCCGGCGTGCGTGGTACCGACTTCGAGGTATGGAGCAACGGCCGCACCGTGGTGCGCTGCTTTGAGGGGCGCGTGGCGGTGCGCAATCTCGATGAGAGCCTGGCCCGGGAGGTGTTGCTGGAGCCTAATATGTTCACCAGCGTCAGCGAAGGGGTGGAGCCCAGTGCACCGCGCGGGTTTACCCGCGGCACGCCACCCCCTGGGTTTGAGCCGCTGGACCCGGAAAGCGGTGATGAGGATCTCCGCTTCGAGGAACAGGAGCTGAGCCTGCCCGGTATTACACCGCTGCCCTCGCAGCCCGAGTTGGGACTCATCCTGCCCGAGCGCCAGTACACCTTTGACTGGATTGTCGAGGAGTCGCTCTACAGCAACGTCAGCGAGCAGCAGCAGAGCATCATCAATGAGCCGCCCAGCGGTGTGATCACCCTGCCTGTCGGCATTCAGGTCCCCTTACCATGAGGTCAATGAAATGAACGCCCGCTTCAGCATTTCGTTTCTTATGGTGGCTGTGCTGCAGCTACTCCTCACGGCCTGTTCGGATATCGAGAGTCAGAGCAGCAGCGTCCCCCTGACTATCAGTATCGGTGGTATTTCGCAGAGCGTCTCGACCTCATCGCGGGTCAATCTGAATGTTGCCCCGGGTGACCGGGTCGGCATTCAGCAGCTGATTGACCAGGTCTACCCCTATCCGGGTAAGGTGACCCTGGATATCTTCGGCGATGATGCTGCCGGAACGACGACCATTACCGCGCTGGAGATCAACCGTGACTACAACGATGGCCAGTTCGCCCTGGATGCCAATAACGCGATTCTGGTCACGCATAACAGCTTTCTGCTCAATGTTCCCACCGGCTATCTCCTCAGCTTCACCATCACCTTCTACAACGCCAGCGGCTACCAGTATTTCCAGGGTACCGGCACCTATGACG